>JAFYEQ010000015.1 GCA_017544185.1 Oscillospiraceae bacterium | reverse complement strand
TGATATATCCTGTAAAACAAGTTTTACATTTCTCATTGTTCAGTTTTCAAGATCCGTTCGCAAACCCGCATTACACTGCGCGTTTACGCTGCTTTTCACCACCCGTATCATCGGGCGACTTATTTAGTATACCATGATCCGATTCGCTTGTCAATACTTTTTTTGCAAAATTATCCGAATCAGCGTTTTATACAAGAACTAAGGGCATTTTTTGATGTTTTAGGGCAGTTTGAAGAGCGACCCCGAGCAGTCGCTCTTCAGTTCACGATACAGACATTTTATCGTTATATTTAACACCATTTCCTTTCATATTATGTGCTTTATTAATTTTTGGGATGAGCTATAATAAAAGTATACGCTTTCTTTTTGGTTTTGGGAAGCAGAAACGGAGGTATCACTATGAAACGACTAACAAAGATCGGCCTTATGCTCCTCGCTGTGTTAGCGATGATCATCGGGACCGCAGCACCCGTCAGCGCGGCAGGCTATGACAACTATGTTTATGCATCTTCTGGCAGCACTGTCAGAGTATCCATCACCAGCGAGTATCGTCCTTACGTAAAGTTCACTCTCACCAAGGCCTGCGACGTAAGGGTAAGATCGAGAGCAGAGCTCAACGATGGCTGGAACCAGTTCCTGAACCTCTACATCTATAACTCCAGCGGTATACGACAGGCACACTGGGAGCAGGCATTCAGCAGCTCCACCGATATGGCTGCGATAGACAGGACCATCAGCCTTTCCGCAGGCACCTATTATATCTGGCAGAGCACAAGATGGTCTGCTACCGGCGGCGTAGTTGCACAGGGCACAGCATCCGTCACGCTCAACTACCCCCTCGTCCCCCAGCCCACCGTTACCGTAAAGTCGGTCTTCGGCGGCAAGTCGGTGACCTTCAACTGCAGCAACAAGAACGCATACATATACTATGAGCTGGGCACATCCAGCATCGGCACCGCCTCCAAGCACGTCAAGGCAGGCGAGACCGTCTTCTTCAGCAAGCCCGTATCTACCGCGATCTTCTACAAGTCTTATCTCAACGGCGTCTGGAGCCCTGTCTGCAAACTGGGCCTCAACAACGTCAAGATCTCAGCGCCGCTGATCGCCCGCTCGGGTGCTCGTAACTCCAACAATTTCAGGGTATACACTCAGACCCGCGACAGCTATATAGTATACACCCTCGACGGCTCAATGCCCCGCATCAACGATGGCGCTCAGAAGCTGACCGTCACCAACGGCCGCATCGTATGGGGCACCTCAAAGGTGATCAACGTTCCCAGAGGTAGGACGCTCAGGGCTATAGCCATCCGCAGCGGCCTCGTCACCAGTGACGTACTGACGTTCATAAACCGCTGACGCACGACGTTCACGCTCCCATCGTGAGACGTTTGCATACACGATGACCGCATCCCGCACGGGGTGCGGTCGTTGTTTATAGGAGCCGCAAAGATCAGGGATCTTGTTATGGACAACAGGTATCTCCGTAGGGACGGACCTGCGTGTCCGCCCGCGGTATCGCTCGAACTTCCCGACCCATCATATGGACTGCTCCCCCCTTGCAGGGAACTTCCGTCCGCGCTTGACATTTTATTATAGATATGGTATAATATCAAAGTGGGTAGATATCCACGGGAGGTAATGATATGCATCTGAAACGCATCGCTTCGATGGCTCTCTCACTGTCTGTGATAGCCGTCATGAGCGCACAGGCAGCTGCGCTCGATATGAGCGAATATGTACGCATGAACGACGGAGTATCATATAGTATGACCGCTCCGACCTATTGGATAAACAAATACAACTCCTCCGCCGTGTTCGAGGGCACCAACGAGCACATCCTCCATACGGCCGACGAGATAGAGCAGATAAATAAATATAACGCACAGGCCGAATGCGTCGGCGACTATGAGATGTCGCTGTACGATATAGAAGACAAGATCGATGGCGGCTTCGTCCGCGCCATATTCGACAGTATATCCTGTCCCGACCCGTCCTCGTCATACCTGAACGGCAAGCCCACCACCCAAAGCTACTGGGACAAGCTGATCGACAATGCGGATATGGACAAAGTCCCCGACACCGTACAGGTACGCTACGGCTACTCCACCGCCAGATCCTCCCTGCGTATATACCCCTCCTATGACTTCATAGGCGAGGACAAGGACGACAGGTTCTTCGACGTGATGGTCATGGGCGAGTATATGCCCTTCCGTCCGCTGGTGGTGCTCCACGAGTCCAAGGACAAGAACTGGTACTATGTCATGTTCGAGGGATACTCGGGCTGGGTCAACAAGAAGTACGTAGCCCTCTGTGAGAGCCGCGAGGACTGGGTCGACCGCATGGAGCCCGAGGACTTCCTGGTGGTGACAGGCCGCGAGATCCGTCTGCAGGACGACGTAAGATCCCCCTCCCTCTCCGGGCAGCTTATCCCCATGGGCACCGTGCTCCCTCTGGTGAAGAAGAAGTCCGCTCCCAAGATGATCAACGACCGTGAGACCACCGCCTGCTATATAGTAAAGCTCCCTGTACGCAAGGCAGACGGGTATATCAGTGACAAGTACTCTCTGATCTCCATCCGCGAGGACGTACACGTAGGCTATCTGGACTATACCGCAGAAGCCGTGGTCCGTCAGGCGTTCAAGCGACTCGGCGACAGGTACGGCTGGGCAGGCGACAACTACTCCAATGACTGCTCGGGCATCGCAGGAGAGATATACCGCTGCTTCGGCATCAGCCTCCCCCGCGTATCGGGACAGATCGCAGACCTCAAGAACGTACACACCGTGGATCTGTCGGGCATGAGCAACGAGGAGAAGCTGGAGGCTCTGTCCGAGGCTCCCATCGGGTCTCTGCTCTGGTTCAGGGGACATATAATGATATATATCGGCATGAACGACGGCGACCCCTACTGCATCAGCGCTACGGGCACCTATATCAACGGTAAATCCGATACCATCGACACCAACTCCGTCATCATAACGGATATGGCGAAGTCCTACCGCGCCAGCGGCGCTTCATGGCTCGAGGAACTGGGCAAGATAGTCATGGTATAAGGTCCCGCATATTCATCTTGCTTCTAATTTGGTTATTGACATTCATGTATATGTATTGTATAATGATATATGACATTAGGATCAGAGGATGGTGTGATGGAGAGGATAGTTGAGACGATACAGGCGGATATGGCGCATCTGACCGATACTCTTCTCGAAGAGCATTCTGTCCGTCTGTACTCAAGGGGCGGTCATTTCAGCAAGAGCGAGATGATCCCCGTATATTTTCTGATGATCACGGGCTGCGGCGATCCGGACGCATACAATAACTTTCTCTTCGATCTCAAGGGCAGCTATTTGAAGTCCGGCAAGCCTTTCGCCCTCATAGATGAGCCTATATCCCTGCCAAGGGAGACGCTGATGCTGCTCTCCTCGGTGGATACCTCGTCCCCTGCCTCGGTGATCTCGGGGCTGTGCGGTCTGGTATCCGTCAACGGCGACACGGAGAGGACGGTCATCGCTCAGAAGGCCCTGGGCGAGATGCTCTCCAAGGCGGACAGGGATATGTTCACGATCGGCGGTATGCTCGCCCTGAAGATGACGTTCATATCCCGTGCCATAGGGGTAGGGGGCGACAGGATACCCGTGATACTCTACTATGGCGTGCCCTCGGCAGAGGACGTACTGTTCCTGTGCTTTGCACAGCGGTCGGGCTTCGATGTGCTCTGCATATCCCCCGACGACGCGGCGAAGGACATATTCGACAAGTGTCCCTTCGCGGCCAAGATACAGCATGAGTCCCTGGGCGCATCCCATGCGGTGATGCCCTTCCCCACGGCTCCCGTCAAGGCCAAGGTGTCCACCGTGGCGTATAACGCCGAGCGCGAGCTGGACAGTATGCTCTACAGCGGCGATACCATGTTCCGCGCCATGCAGTTCACGAAGATCTCCTCCGTGGTGCTCCAGACCACCTACGACGAGATAGATCTGCTGTGGGATCAGGAGGCCAAGTACCGCCCCGGTTTTGCAGTCAACGGGGATATAGTCACCATACCCGTGGTGTTTGCCAAGATCAACGGTGTCCCCGGCGGCATGGCAAAGATCGGCGCCTACTGGGAGATGATCGAGGATCTGATCACCTACAAGTCGATATACATCATCAAGGCACCCGCCTACCGCACCCCGGGGCTGTCCGCCTCAAGGCAGTACGCGCCCTTCCATCGGGGGAAGCAGATCGATATAGACGGTCTGCTCAGGTCCCGTCTCAACCGCTACGGCTTCCTGCAGGATCATCTCCAGCGGATGATCTTCGAGAAGGCTCAGGCGATCATAGACGACGGCCTGCTGATCATGGACAGCGAGCAGGAGACAGTGGACTACGTCATGCACGTAGCGCTCAACCTCAACGAGAGGATACTCAGGCTCCTGCAGCAATACGACTTCACCAAGGAGATACCCAAGGCGATAGTGGTGGATACCATCGAGGATCCCTTCTCAAAGCTGGAATGTACGCAGCTGCTGATGCTGTCGTATCTGGGCTTCGACGTACTGATCTTCGCCCCCTCGGGTTACCGCGATATAGAGACCTATGTCTCCGAAAGAGCATTCGAGACGCATAATGCAGGTGAATACACTTACGGGCTGAAAGCCCCCAAATTCAAGATCCCCACTGTCCCCAGACAGCGCAGAAAGCAGCAGAAGGGACTGTTCGGAGGACTGTTCAAGAAAGGAAGATGACCATGCCACTCAAGTTCACACCCTCAGAAGAAATGAAGCCCGCAGAAGTTATAGACACTACCTCTCAGGTAGTCGAGACCACTACTGCTACATCTGAGCCCATGCAGTACAATATCCAGGTCGGCGAGACCCAGGGCTACTCCATCATAGACACCGCCGACAAGCTCAAGGCAGAGCTGATGGCCAGCGAGGAGGTCGACAAGCTGGTATCCACTATCAACGTCAACGATCCTCAGTCCATCATCACCTTCGGCAACGAAGTGGCAGAGGAGATCTCCAAGGCCTCCGATCAGGTGCTCCGTTCCATGAACATGTCCCAGCTCGATGACTCCAGCGTTATGCTCAACGCGCTCGCTAAGATCATGGAGCAGTTCGACGCCAAGGAGCTCACCACCGAGAAGAAGGGCTTCCTTGCAAATCTGCGCAAGCAGCTGGACAAGATCCTTGAGAAGTACAACAATATGGGCAACGAGGTAGACAAGATCTACATCCAGCTCAAGAAGTACGAGGAAGAGATCGGCCAGTCCAACCGCAAGCTGGAGACCATGTACAATGCCAATATCGAGTTCTACAAGCAGCTGCTGGTATACATAATGGCAGGCGAACAGGCTTCCAAGGAGCTTGACGCATACATCGAGGAATACCGCGCAAAGGCTGCTGCCAACCCCGATTCCGGCACAACTGCCATGGATCTGCAGACCCTCGAGCAGACCAGATCCATACTCGAGCAGCGCGTTATGGACCTGAAGATCGCCGAGAACGTAGCTATGCAGACCGTCCCCATGCTCAAGGCGATGGAATTCTCCAATGTCAACCTCGTAAGAAAGATAAACTCCGCGTTCATCATAACCATGCCTGTATTCAAGCAGTCCCTGGCACAGGCAGTTATGCTGAAGCGCCAGAAGATACAGGCGGAAAGCATGAAGGCACTCGATGAAAAGACCAACGAGCTCCTGCTCAAGAACGCTAGCAACACCGTAGAGCAGACCAAGCTCACCACAAGGCTGGCCAACGGCAACTCTATCCAGGTAGAGACCCTCGAGAAGACATGGGCTACCATCGTCAGCGGTATCGAGGAGACCAAGAAGATCCAGGAAGAGGCTCGTGCAAAGAGAGCAGAGGACTCCAAGAAGCTGGCAAGGCTCAAGGAAGACTACAGGGCCAAGATGAACCAGGCGTAAATAGCTTGATAGGTCCGATCTGTCTTGCCCGATAGGCACAGACCAGGCATAAACAAACACCGCATCCCCCGTCTAAAGGCGATCCGTCTGCGACGTCCTGCCTTAGGCGGGGGTAACACATCACACAGGAGCTGTCATGGATATCTCACCATTCTATATCATAGAAGAAGAGGGCTTCGCCCTGTGTCTCATCACAGACGGCACCTTCCATCCCGAGCTGTTCGCCTCCCGCGCCGATGAAGGCTTCGAGGGCAACGGCTACGACGTGGAGGCCATCGCCGTACAGTACCTCAATGAATGTGCCCCGTATCTCATACGGGACATAATATTCGACTCGGAGGATGATATGTTCGTCGCCCTGTGCGAGGAACGCGCTCCCCTTGACGATCTGGCGGAGGGGCTCACGGAGCTCTTCGCCGACGAAGAGAGATCGAAGGATCTTTTCTCAAGAGCCGAACTGATATGAAGTTTATCACAAGGAGTTCCCACGGATGCCTATAAATATACCCGATGATCTGCCCGCAGCACAGGTGCTGCGAAACGAGAACATATTCCTGATGACACACACCATGGCGGAGCATCAGGACATACGCCCGCTGGAGCTCGCGATAGTCAATCTCATGCCCAAGAAGATCGAGACAGAGACGCAGCTGCTGCGTCTGTTGTCGAACACGCCGCTCCAGGTCAATATCGAACTGGTGCAGATGAGGTCTCACGTATCCAAGAATACCCCCGAGTCCCACCTGCATAAGTTCTACACCACCTTCGACGAGATACGCGGCAGACGCTTCGACGGTCTTATCATCACGGGCGCTCCCGTGGAACAGATGGAGTATGAGTCCGTAGACTACTGGGACGAGCTTTGCGAGATCATGGACTGGTCACTGGAGAACGTATACTCCGTGTTCCATATATGCTGGGGCGCACAGGCCGGGCTGTATCATCACTACGGCATCCCGAAGTACGATCTGCCCGAGAAGATGTTCGGGCTCTTCCCACATAAGGTCATATCTCCCCTGCATCCTCTGGTAAGAGGCTTCGACGAGGACTTCGTCGTCCCCCATTCGCGCCATACCGAGGTGCGGGCCGATGATATCTACAGGATACGCTCCCTTGAGGTCATCACCTATTCCTCCATATCGGGCGTGCATATCGTGGTGGACAGATCCCGCAGGCTCTTCTTCTCCACGGGCCACTCAGAGTATGACCGCCTGACGCTGCGCAACGAGTACGAGCGCGACGTGGCCAAGGGGCTCGATATCAAGAAGCCGTATATGTACTTCCCGGGCGACGACCCCAAGAAGCCGCCCTACTTCAACTGGCGCGGACACGCGCATCTGATGTTCTCCAACTGGCTCAACTTCTGCGTATATCAGGAAACGCCCTACGACCTGGCAGAACTGACACCGATAAAAGTGATAAGATAAGCATAAGTATTGCCCCGAAGCGTTCCAAAGCGCTCCGGGGCATTGTTTTACCTGCCGGGACAGATCAGAACCTGTCCCAGTGGATCCGTTCTTTGATATCGATCTCTTTCTGCGTTACAGGTACGATGTCACTTTTGGGCACACCTATGCCGATGAAGCAAGGCATAAAATAGTCATTTGGGAAACCAAGGACAGTTCTTGCATGTTCTGCTTCATCTCCGAGAGGTATCCGCAAATTACATCCATAGCCTTCTGCCGTTGCAGCGAGAAAGATATTCTCTATACTGCACCAGATAGAAGCAAAGCCATTGAGATGAGAAACATTATCAGGATGAAGGATATCTGTTTTTTGTTTAAGGAGCGGTATGATGACTGCTGATGCATCGAACAGCATCCTGTATTGCTTTGGGACCGCATTGCGGTAGCATTCCTGCTGTATGCTGTCACTTAGGTCCCAGTCTTTGATCAGTGCTTCCATATCTTCGTGAGATATACCCTTTGGGATGATATCCAGTAGTTTTGCCGTAACATTTTTATCTCTTACGATGATATAATGCCAGTCTCTCATATGATCATTCGTAGGAGCTTTAAATGCGGCTCTTATGATCCTTTCTAAAACATCTGCAGAGATCGGCTCGGCTTCAAATTCTCGAACGGTCCTCCTTCTGTTTATCGCTTCATACAGATCCATATCAAGTCTCCTATCATTTACGAGCTATGGTCTTAACGACCAGCACGTTATCGCTGCATCGTTGATAGAAACGCCATAGTATTTCTGACTGTATCAGAGATACTATGGCATGATCTATATCAGTACCAGCTCATCCGGTCCTCGTTGCTATTTACCAATCACTGTCAAAGTCCATGCCGCCTGCGTCCCAGGAGTCTCCGCCGTCCCAGGAGTAGTCGTCACTGTTGCTGTCACTGTCGCTTTCGTGGTAATAGTCGCTGTCCTCGAAATCGCTGCCGCGGTGATCGTATACACGGTAGTCATCGTAGTCTTCGCCCATGTCCGGGATAAGGCTTCCGACGGCGGGATACCAGGACCCGTAGTTCATGTCGTAGTAGTACCATGAGGTGTCCTGATAATAGTAGTCCGTGTCGTTGTAGCGATAGTATCCCCTCGTCGGGGACTTGTCCGTGATCACCATGATGAGCATCACGATCACGAACAGAGCTATCCCCACCATCATGATCACCGCAGCGAGCTCCGACCCCTTTGACGCGCGGCGCGTCGAACGCGTCGGACCGATGCGCGATGAGCTGCGGGACTTCTGGGAGCGTATCTCCTCCTTGAGACGACTCAACAGCTCCGTCACCGCGAACTTCTCATCAGGCCCCTTGTACCGCACGGCACGGGAGCCGTCGTTCTTGTTCTTGTAGACCACGAACTCGCCGTCTTGCTCACGGTATATGCCGAAGGCCCTGCGCTCGGTGATGTCCTTGCCGATGAAGAAGCGGGTGGTCTCCTCCGGCGGCAGATGATGATCGATATACCACTGCCGCAGCTCCTCGATGGTCTCGGGCTCGCGCCGAGGCCCGGTCTGCCCACCGCTCCCCTGTGAGGACGGGGGCAGCGGAGCACCGCAGTTGGTGCAGTACTTCAGGCTCCCGTCTATATCCGCGCCGCAGTGCTCACATCGTATCTGCATATCAGTCGCCGAAGGATATGCCCAGCGCCTTGGCGCTCTTTACATATCCGCCCTCGGGATCTACGAACTTGGTCTTGCCTGCCACTTCCTCCAGAGGGTTCTCACCTATCTCCGACTTGATCATAGCCACGGAGTAGCCGTATCTCTTGTCGGCGATCAGCTGAGCCGCACGCACACCGAAGCGTGTGGCGAGTATGCGGTCATACGCGGAGGGACTGCCGCCTCTGAGCATATGCCCGGGCACACATACCCTTGTCTCTATGCCCGTAGCCTCCTGGATCTGCTTGGCTACAGTTGCGGTGATCGTGGTGATTCCCGCATCGACTCTTGCCTTAGCGCGTTCCTTCTTCTTCAGCTTTGCCTCCTCCTTGGAGTAAGCGCCCTCCGCCACAGCTACTATCGAGAAGTTGTGGCCGTTGTCCGAACGCTTCTGCAGGCACTGGCATATCTTGTCTATATCGTAGGGTATCTCGGGTATGATGATCGCGTCGGCACCGCCTGCTATGCCTGAATAGAGGGTGAGCCAGCCGGCCTTGTTGCCCATGATCTCCACCATGAGTATACGGCTGTGGGATGCGGCGGTGGTATGCAGACGGTCGATGACGTCGGTAGCTATGTCCACTGCAGTATGGAAGCCAAAGGTCACGTCCGTGCCGTAGATATCATTGTCGATGGTCTTGGGCAGACCTATGACGTTGAGCCCCTCCTTGGAGAGGAGATTGGCGGTCTTGTGCGTGCCGTTGCCGCCCAAAGTCAGCAGGCAGTCCAGCTTCAGCGCCTTGTAGGTGTCTTTCATCTGCTGCACCTTGTCGATGTTGTCCTCGCCTATGGAGGATATCATCTTGAAGGGCTGACGCTTGGTACCGAGTATGGTACCGCCCATGGTAAGTATCCCCGAGAACTCCGAGGGCTGCATCTCGCGGGCGATGTTGTTGATCAGACCATAGTAACCGTTCTGTATACCTATGATCTTCACGTCATCGCCGAACTCATCGAAGCACGCTCTTGCCACGCCTCTTATGGTAGCGTTCAGTCCGGGACAGTCTCCGCCCGAGGTAAGTATGCCTATTCTTTTCTTGCCCATAATACACCATCCTTTATAATAATTAGTTACCGTGAGAGGACACGAGGGCTCCGAAGGAGACCATCTGCCCCTACGGGTAAGATCCTTGCATGATCCTAACTCGTTATCCGGTGCCGCATCTCCCTGAGATATATCAGCCACAGCGGGAACAGCCAGAGGACCGTGAACACTATCAGCGTCACCGCACCGGTACCATGAGTAAGGATCAGCCCTATCACGACAGACACTACAGCCGCCGCCGCAGTCATGATGCTGCAGATCCTGTGTTCCGCCGCCGCGATCACAGTACCCTTGTGTATGCCTATCGCACGCAGGAGCAGTACCAACAGCCATGCGCCGACGAACAGGACCACAGCGTATACCACGAAGTTCACCAGGCCTAAGATACCGTTCACGCCGTATCCCATCAAAGTCGTGAACAGCGACAGATCCGTGCCGTCCATGTACAG
>JAFYEQ010000164.1 GCA_017544185.1 Oscillospiraceae bacterium | reverse complement strand
TGAAGCTCTGCGAAGTGGTGACGGTGAGCCGCAAGAGCGGTGAGGACCTGCTCCCCTATGCCAGGGCGGTAGAGGATATAGGCGGCAAGGTGACGCTGATCACCGCCGACCCCTTCGATGTGTCCTCCACGGAGCTGCGCGGTATGCTGTCCCGCGGTGAAGACGTCAGCGGGCTGCTGCCCGACGGGGTATACACATACATACAGGATAACAGGATATACCGATGATAGATACTGAAGAGATCAAGGAGATACTTAAGATACGCCTGTCGAAGCGGCGGCTGATACACAGTCTCAATGTAGCAGACATGGCTGTAAGGCTGGCTCAGCGCCACGGCGCAGACAAGGACAAGGCATATCTGGCAGGACTGGTGCATGATATATGCAAGGAGATACCCCATGAGGAGCAGCTGATCATGGCCAAAAACTGCGGCAGGGGCTTCACTCACGAGGAGGAGCTCATACCCGCCCTGTACCATGGACCTGCAGGGGCATATTACGCACAGTACGTGCTGGGCATAGAGGATGATGATATACTCGATGCCATACGCTACCACACCATCGCCAGAGGAGAGATGTCCCGACTGGAGGAGGTCATATACCTTGCCGACCTTACCTCGGCGGAGCGCAGCTACAAGGATGTCGACAAGATGCGGGAGCTGGCTCTGGAGGACATAGACCGTGCCATGTATGAGGCGCTGAAGTTCCAGATAGGCGACGTGCTCAAAAAAGGCTCCGTCATCCCGTTCCCGTCGGCAGCGGCCTATGACCGCTACGTGGCTCTGAGGATGAAGGACGATAGATAAGGAGTTATACGAATGGAAACTATAGACACTTTAGACATAGTACAGACCATCGTCAAGGCTCTCGACGGAAAGAGAGCGGAGGATATAAACGTACTTCACGTGACGGATCTTACCATACTCGCCGACTATTTCGTGATAGCCGACGGCATGTCCGTGACACAGACCAAGGCGCTGGCCGATGAGGTGGAATATCAGGTGTCCGAGAAGTGCTCGCGCAAGCCCAGATCCGTGCAGGGCGAGCCTAACGGCGGCTGGGTGATACTCGACTACGGCGACATAGTAGTACATGTGTTCTACAAGGAGCAGCGCGACTTCTACAAGCTGGACAAACTCTGGGCCGACGGCGAGAGCGTAGACATCAGCAGCTGGGTCGTAAAGGAGAACTGAGATATCGACAGTCATCGTAGATGACGTATAGGTATAAAACTTCAAGAAGACATATCAGGGGGTATAACAATGGACGAGATAAATATGGACGGGATAAGCCTGGAGGGGCTGGATCTGCCCAAACTGCCGGATCTTCCGGATCTGAACGCACCTGCAGCGGAGATAGCTGCGGAGCTGGACGATATGTCAGCGGAGGTCGGCAAGACATACTCTGATGCTGCAGATACAGCATCCGCTGCAAAAGAGACCGTATCGACTGCGGCTGCCGAAGTGACGGAGACCGCCGAAGAGGCACATGACACGGTGGCTGATATGGTATCCGAGGCTGAGGACTACGACCTTGAGAGCCTTGACGTATCATCGCTCATCTCCGACATGGACGGCAACGCTGTAGAGGGCGCCACTGCCGATGTACACAACTTCAATCCCGACAAGCTGTATGTATCCAAGGAGAACCGTTTCCACTCCATGCAGGCCGAGCAAGAGCGCAAGGCCGCAGAAGAGGCTCAGCGCCGCGAGCAGGAGATGATGGAACGCGCCATAGCCCGCGAGAAGGCAGGCGTGGCTCCCGAGCACAGACAGCATACCAGTGCCGATTACGCCAACGAGAACGTGGGCTCCTACAGGTACAACGCCAACGGCACCAACAAGTCTCTGGATTCGCTGTATGAGCAGCAGTTCGTGGTCAACGATGAGGTAGCCGAGAAGGGTCGCAAGAAGGCAGAGCTGATCTCCACCATAGGCATGATATACTACGGTATACTCACACTGGTGCGCCTGATCACGTTCATCTCCATCCCGCACATCATAACATTTGTAGCCGTAGCGTACAACGCACTGCTCGTGTTCTGCCTGTACAGGTTCAGATGCGGCAGCCGCAAGGCTCGTGAGATACTGGGATGGATGTGCTCCATCAGCCTTATCCGCGGTCTGTGGGGCATAGGACAGGTCATACTCGGCGGCGGCATGCTGGCAGGGCTCCTGGGTGCGGGCGCAGGCTTCATGGCAGTGCTCGAGGCGCTGTTCTCCATCGGTGTATCCGGCTTCCTGGCATTCATGTTCTTTGCGGACGATGATATCTCAGAGTACACCAAGCTCTCCAAGGAGGGCGGCGTGGATCTGTCCAGCGACTTCTTCACGTTCTTCAGAAGATAAGGGATCGCCGGATAAGTATCTCTCCGCCGCAGGCGGAGAGATACGATAGAGCTATACTGAAGGAACGCACAAGATCTTTCCCTGTGTTCCCATAAAATATACAAAGAAGGTCTTATAAATGCAGAAATACGATCATGCCGCTATCGAACCGAAGTGGCAGAGATACTGGGAGGAGCACGGCTCCTTCAAGGCTGAGACGGGCAGCAGCAAGCCCAAGTTCTATGCGCTGGTAGAGTTCCCCTATCCCTCGGGCGCAGGTATGCACGTAGGACATATCAAGGCATACTCCGGACTGGAGGTAGTCAGCCGCAAGAGACGTCTTCAGGGCTATAACGTCCTCTTCCCCATCGGCTTCGATGCATACGGTCTCCCCACAGAGAACACTGCCATCAAGACAGGTGTGCATCCCCGCAAGGTGACGGACAATAATATCGTCAAGTTCACAGGTCAGCTCAAGCGCGTAGGCTTCTCCTTCGACTGGTCCAGGGTAGTGGACACCACCCAGGAGGACTACTACAAGTGGACACAGTGGAGATTCCTGAAGATGTTCGAGAAC
>JAFYEQ010000163.1 GCA_017544185.1 Oscillospiraceae bacterium | reverse complement strand
CGTGAGACATACTATACCGATCCTCCCGGACATATCCCAGGAGAGCGTGTGATCCTGGATGAGCAAGGACCGAGTTGTGTGGAGCCGGGATGGCGCCATTGCCAGATCTGTTGTACTGTATGCGGAGTACCGTTGGAAGAAGGGACTGATACTATAGATCCTCTCGGTCATCTCGCGGGAGAGGCAGTAGAGGAGAATTTCACAGCACCGACATGTACGCAGGAAGGGTATTACGAAGCTGTCACTTATTGTGAGAGATGTGGAGAAGAGCTAAGTCGTGAGCCATATATTATCCCCGCAGGCCATACCCCCGGTGAGCCGGTGATCGAGAACGAGACCGCGGCTACCTACGCAGAGCAAGGCTCATATGACGAAGTTGTATGTTGCTCGGTATGCGGCGAAGAGATCAGCAGAGAAACGAAAACGACGCCAAGACTTGTGGAACTTGCGGGCTGCTCTCTCACGCTGAAGGATGACATCGGTCTGAACATCCACTTCACCATGGCCGATGAAGTTGTGAACGATCCTACTGCAAAGATGGTCATCACTTTGCCGAACGGCGATGTGACCGAGACCGCTTCCTCTCAGTTCGTCAAGAAAGACGGGATGTACGAGTTCCGCGCCAATGTCGCTGCAAGGGAGATGAACGACAAGGTACACTGCGCCCTGTATGCCGGCGATGATGGAGAGCCCAAATATGAGGCCGACGTTAGCGTCAGGGATGCGGCCGATATGTATCTCAGCCATCCCGAGGACTATAGCAATGAGCAGGGGATAGTCAAGGCTATGCTCAACTATGGGGCATACTCGCAGGAGTACTTCGGCAGCAGCTCCGAGCCCGCGAACTATGGCCTTGAAGAGGACGATACCGACGTGAGCAGTGTCACCGCCGAGGACAGGATCATACAGGGATATCAGAGAACGGTCACAGGCCTGCCCGAAGGCGTGACCTTCTATGGCAGCACGCTTTCGCTGAAGTCGAAGACCGAGCTGGTGCTCCTGTTCGACGTGAAGGGCAAGCAGAAGCTGACATTCATGTATGAAGGCCAAGAGCTCCCCAACAAGAACTATCAGGGGCATCGATCCTGCCGGATCAGCGGTATAGATATCGAGGATATGGGCAAAGACATCACCGTTTACGTGAACGATACACCTGTACAGTTCAGCCCGCTGGCTCACTGCTATGATGCACTGGTACTGGGCAACACTGACGATGAGGCTCTCACGAAGTGGCAGAACGTGATCCGCGCTCTGTATCTGTACTATGATGCGGCGAAGGATCATCCCGGAGATGACAGCAATGGATAAGTATATATCGCCCGAGATAGAGGTCATCATATTCTCAGATGTGGCTATGGGCACAGATGAAGATATATGGACCAGCGCTCAGGATATCAATGACGGACCGATCGTAGGTCAGTAATAGCTGATAGGCCGATCGGCACATAGACAGCCGCTGTCATCGTGACAGCGGCTGTTGTCATATGCATGACCACTAAGGGATACTAATGCCGAATAGCGTCACTTATAGCATATAAAAGGATGCGGGTCAAGGGGGAAATGTTTGCGATATGGATGATGCCGCCAAACAAAACCTCTTGTATTTTTCGCAGAGATGGTGTATAATAGGATGTGAGGGGATGCTAACGGGCATCCCATGATAAGATATGAGGTGTATATATGTCAGTATCAAAGGAGCTCATACGCAAGTATGCAGAGCTGATAGTGCGCACAGGCGCCAACGTTCAGAAGGGCCAGATCGTTCTGCTGTACATCGCGGTGGAGCAGCATGAGTTCGCAGAGATGGTCATGGAGGAGTGCTATAAGGCCGGTGCGAAGAAGGTCAACGTGGAATGGCTCAGCGATGCCCAGAAACGGTCGAACTTCAGGTACGCCGAGGAAGAGGTGCTCGCAAAGGTGCTCCCATGGGAGGAGGAGAAGCGCAGGCAGATGGTGGACGACCTGCCCTGCACGATATATATCGTGTCGGACGATCCCGACGCGCTGGCAGGTATAGATCCGCAGAAGATATCCGCTGTCTCCCAGAGCAGGAGCAAGGTCTTCAAGCCCTATGACAACGCCATCGAAGGCAGGCATCACTGGGTCATCGCGGCGCATCCCTCGGAGAAGTGGGCGCAGAAGGTGTTCCCGGACTCTGAGGACGCAGTGGACAGACTGTGGAGGGCTATACTCGCCACGGTAAGAGTGAGCGACGACAACGATCCTGTGGCAGAGTGGAAGGAGCATACCGATCTTATCGCAAAGAAGGCTTCATGGCTCAACGCTCAGGGCTTTACGTCACTGGAGTACCGCAGCGCCAACGGCACAGATCTGAAGGTGGAGCTGATCCCCGGGGCACGCTGGGAGGGCGCAGGCATGAAGGATCCCGTCACCGGT
>JAFYEQ010000162.1 GCA_017544185.1 Oscillospiraceae bacterium | reverse complement strand
TCGGTCAGGAACCACTGGGCCAGATCCCTGCCGAAGGGCAGTCTGCCCGCCTCCAGATCGTACTCGCAGTCACGGCTCAGCTTATCGTGTATGTACTTCAGTATCTGCGCGGTCGTGTCTCCCTCGGTGCCGTCGAAGAAATCCCTGTGCGCCGTGAAGCTGGCGGGTATGGTCAGGTAATTGTCATAGGCACCCGTACGCAGCATCTGCTCATCAGCATACATCTCCGGAGGCAGTCCCGCCAGATCCAGAGGCGCATCGGCTATGAGATCCATTGACCAGCCCTTATCGCGGGGAAGATATGCCCAGTACTTGCGGCGCGTACCGTCGGTCTCTATGAGGCCTGCCGCGTTCTGCGGGAAGTACCTGTCGTTGGGAGCGGCATCGGTATTTCTCACCACGATATACTCAGCGGGGAGCTCGGTATACCCGGGGACGTATTTGAGCATACGCCCGGGGAAGAACTCCGCCGATGTGATATCCGTCGCCAGCTCCGGCGGGGGCTCAGCCTCCGACCAGCGGGTGCCGGTGTATCTCTCCCCCGTGAAGCCCTTCAGGTAGAGCCCGTCTATATCCGAAGGCACGGTGACCTCCAGCATGGACGTTCCCTTGAACTCCACCTTGTCTACGGTGCCCAGCTGACCGTCATGGGTGAGCGAGTGGTCTCTCGAGGGCAACAGAGCCTGCTTCACGTCCTCCGTGAACTTCTGCACGGAGAAGTCTGCCACATAGTTCAAGAAGCTCTCCCTGAACTGGTCCGCAGCCTTGCTGCGGCCGACTATGGCGGTATATAACGATCCTGCCACTATGGCTGCACACATGAGCACCGACGCGGCGAAGGCCGACTGGGATCTGGCATCCGATGTCCTGCCTCTGTCCTCCCCGGGGATAAGATCCATAGCCCCCAGCGCCGCGTATCCGATCATCAGCGCCGCAAATGCGCTGTGGAGCGGTACGAGTGCGAAGTAGAGGCATACCTCCACCACGGGGAAGGTGATCAGCACCACCAACGGGAGCGTGTTGCGCCGTGTGCCCAGCAGCGCTACCGCCGCCGAGGATATGGCCGCAAAGCCTATGAACGTGGCAGACGGGTCGTGGGACGGCATCATCACCTGACGGTCGGACACATGATCCTTGAACATCTGCACGAAGCCGCCCGTGCCCTGTATCACGTCGATACCGCAGTAGCCGATCATTATGCACAGGAGTATCGATACCCCGTAGGTCACATACCTTCGCGTTTTTGCAGGCATGGACGGGACCAATATCTCAAACGCCGCGGACGCCCCCCATATGACGAGGAGCACTCCCGCCAGCGTGAACACATCTATCAGCACGAAGGCGCTGACTGCCGTGGCAAAGGAGAAGTATGTCCCCATGATCACGCACAGTACGGCAAAGCTGCGCATCAGGCCGTATCTGTTCTTCTTCTCAGCGGTCATCGTCATCACCGCCTATCACGATCACGGTCATGGCCGAAGCCGTATCCGTAGGGAGCGTCTTCTCCGTCACCGCACGGCAGAATATGCCGTCCAGCGTATCCGTCCCCACGGGGACTATCCCCTCGGGGAGCATCATATGCACGTCTGTGCCCAGCTGTGCCAGAAAGAAGAGTATATTGTAGCACTCCTCCAGCACCCTGTCGCGGTCGCGGGATATATCAGCGGCTATGCACACCGAGGGCTCCCTGCCCGCTCCCATTATCTTGACTATGTCCTTGTCGAACCGGGCGCTCAGCTTGTGATGCACCAGCGTCAGACGGTCCCCCGGGTGGAAGTCTCTGAAGTCTATCACGTCACCGGGAGATGTGGTGGGTATCTCCGCCCCGTCCGTCTCACCGGATATCAGCATCTCTATCTGCTCTGCCGCTTCTCTGTAGCTCTCGTCCACATCGGGTATGCAGGTATACCTGACGCTCGCGTCTTCCTTCCTGCGCCAGGTGAACAGCCCCAGCAGATCGTGTATCCTTATACGCTCCACACGGATATCCGCCGCACCATAGCTGTCCATGACCAGCTCCTGCATCACAGCAGCGCTGCCCCTTGACGGCACGGATACACAGTCCGACAGGTCCTCCCGCTCACCGAAGGGGAGATAGGATACGCTGATATCCATATCCGCCTTCGACACGGGGGATATGCCGCCGTTCACGGTCTTTATGCGGAGCGTATGCTCCCCCTTGTGTACCACCGCATCCTCGGGGCACACCACGCGGCATTTCCCCGCCTTCACGATAAGGTCCGCGAGCAGCAGCACAGGCAACACTATCAGGGATACCATCACCATCAGCGACAGCTCATCCTCATACAGCGGATAGAACGATATCGCCGCGATGAGGAGCATCATATATATTATCCTTGAGATCATCATCTTTCATCATATCGGGGGGGACCGTATCAAGATCTTCCCCTGTCCTGCGGCTCTCCGCTATGCCCTCATACCTTCGGGGCAGGCACGGATGCGGCTATGTCATTGACGATCGCGCGTACCTCTTCGTCCGTGGCCTTGGGCTTCTTTGCTGCGATCACGCGGTGAGCGCATACGTCGGCGTATACGAACCTCACGTCATCGGGGATCACATAGTCCCTCCCCTTGAACATGGCAGTACACCGCGCCATCTTCGCCACAGCGATAGATCCTCTGGGAGATACCCCCAGCTCCAGCCGCCTGTCGTTGCGGGTGGCGGCGGATATGCGTGCGATGTAGTCGAATATCTCATCCGAGGAATGTATATCGTGGGCGGCAGCGCGGAGCCTGATTATATCCTCCGCGGACATGATCTTCTCCACCGGCGGCGGGCCCTGTCTGTTGGCCTTGGCTTTGAGTATGGCAGCCTCGTCCTCCACCTTGGGGTAGCCTATCGACAGCCGTATCATAAAGCGGTCCAGCTGTGACTCGGGGAGCATCTGGGTGCCCGCAGAGCCCGACGGGTTCTGTGTGGCCAGCACTATGAAGGGCTTGGGCAGCTCACGGGTCATGCCGTCCACCGTGACGGTATGCTCCTCCATGCACTCCAGCAGCGCCGACTGGGTCTTGCTGGAGGTACGGTTGATCTCATCCGCCAAGAACAGATTGCAGAACACCGCGCCCGGCTTGAACAGGAACTTGCCCGTAGAACGGTCGGGTATATTGAACCCCGTCACGTCTGCAGGGAGCACGTCCGACGTGAACTGCATACGGTTGTATGCCAGTCCCAGCGCCTTGGAGAACGCCACAGCTATGGTGGTCTTGCCCACGCCGGGTATGTCCTCGAGCAGGATATGTCCTCCCGCGCATATGGTCATGAGTATCTTTATTATTATGTCATCCTTGCCGATGACCGAATGCTTTATCTCATCTGCTGCACGGCGCAGCATCATCATATCGCTCATATGTATCATCTCCGCGCCCGTCACAGGGCACTGTCACTATCCTGGGGAAACACCGGACAGATACGGTCTTCCGCATTTTTATCGACACCGATCCGGTAGGGCGAGATGGCATCCTTTGGAACATTTGCCGCGGTCGTAAGACCGCATCGCCGCCTTATATCGTCCGATCTTTATACATTGGTGTCTGTAGGCACAGATCCTCTTTGTAGGGGCGGACCTGCGTGTCCGCCCACGGACCCTTGTCCCCAGCAGCCGCATCTCTTTACTGTGAAACTATCATAATCAGGCCAGCATATATGACCAGACGCCCCCAAGACCTTATCCACAGCCTTGGGGGCGTATCACGACCGATCTTATGTATAGGGGACGTCACCAGCCAAGGGTAAGTATAGCCATATCACCGTTATTGGAGAGGCCCTGCTTATCGTTGGCATCCTTGATGCGTGCTACTATGCTCCCCTTCACTGCGCGAAGAGCACTGTCGAAGGTCTTCACAGCGAAGATGAAGTCTTCATCTATGGCATCGCTCTCGTAGGTGTAGCCTGCAACGATGACCTTGAGCGCATTGTAGATGATATTGAAGAATATATAGTTCGACCACAGATCCAGACGGAAGTCTGCGAAGGGCATACAGTATGTCCATACATAGTTGACCATGATCTGCTCGAACCAGAAGGTGCGGTCGATGTCCTCTTCCTCACCCTTGACAGGAGCCATATCGCCCTTGAATATCTTTGCGAAGGTCTGTCTGATCTTCTCATGCTCTTCGGTATAGGAGAAGCCCTTCATGTCCTGAGATACCTTGTAGTTCTTGAAGGTGATGGTGCAGAGCTTCTTTACCTCCTCGGACTCGGGGAGCGAGCGCAGGAAGGTGAGACCGTCGCCCAGAGACAGCTCGGGGTTGGGCTTCACGGAGTCCACCTGGAAGTACTTTATGATCTCGGAGTGATCGTTCTCGCGCATGGTCTGACCGATGAAGGGATCGATAGCGTCCTCGCGCTTCTTGTCGAACATGGTGTCAACGGTCTTGTATACGAAGTTGAGCAGGAGCAGTCTCTGATCCAGAGTGTAGCGCCTGTCCTGGAGCATGTTCATGGTGATGGTCTTCAGGTTCCAGTAGTATCTGAGCGCGGGGGTCTTGCGCTTGAGCTCCTCGCCCTTGGCAGCGAACTTCGGCTCGTCCTCGGGAGGGAGATTGATCATCTTATATGTCATGGGCTCGGGATGAGCCATAAGTCTGCGGATGACGCGCTCCTGATCGTGAGGGAATATCATCTCCAGAGCATCAGGCGTGGTGAGCTGTGTAAATGCAACGCCGTTGTTGTCGGGATTGTTCTCATCATGGAGCTCTTCAAAGTAGTCGGGGGTTATTATAGGATAAGGCATTATCGTTCCTCCAAGCTCCCTTGCGGGAGTGTATTGACGGCACATAAGGCCGTATTCTGTACCATTATACCATACACTTCAAAAAAAATCAACCTTTTTACAAAATTAATTATATCAAAATGGTAACATAGCAGCGTTATGCATGACCGTCGCCCCGATCAGAACACCAGCGGCTCCACCACATCGCACATGGACAGCGCCGCACGCTTCACCTTGTTGGTGATGCCGGGCTGTACGAGTTCCGGCGCCAGCACAGCAGCACACAGATATCTTACCGCCGCGAACTGCATTATCTGGTACTCGGCCTTTACGGTGAAGCTGGCCGGAGCATGGCCGAAATACATCTCTATGAACACGTCCCAGAACGCCTCACACTCCTTTGCGGTGAATGGGGCTGCAGGGGACGTGATCCCCATCTGCGGCAGGAGCTTGAAGTACCAGGCAATGCTGGACAGATCGAATATGGGATGCCCCGACCCTGCGGATATGGCATCCGCCGCTATGAAGCCGCCCTTAGACACCAGTACGGACGTGGGAGTGATGTTCCCGTGTATGTAGCAGCTGCTGTTGGGCACGTTGACCACTACGTTTATGAGCCTGTCCACATCGCTGCGGGAGAGTATGCCCGCCTCCTCGAGACGGGGAATCATATGTCTCAGCGTGCGCCTTACGGGCGGGAATATGGTATTGTCGGCATCCACAGCATTGACGGTCTTTATCCAGCCTGCGACCCTTGAGGCATAGGACCCGATATGGTCTCTGTCTGCCTTCATCACCTCGGCGAGGGGGACAGCGTCGCATATGCGCTCATACAGCAGGCCGTAGCATCCGCCGCAGTCCACCACATCGTAGGATATGCAGGTCGGCACCCCTGCCCTCAGGGACACCTCGGACTTTTTCTTGCACGCCCTTATATGGTCGAGGGATACGCTCCTGTCATACACCTTGACGATAGTCTCTGCATCCACGAGATAGGTGCAGCTAAGGTCGTCGCGGGAGATCATCTCCAGCCCGCTGATATCCAGCGTGCGTATGTCGAGGATATCCATATCGTTGGCATTTGCCGCCTTCTCTATCACCAGCACGCCCGTGAAGCCCGTCATGACGAATATGTCATACAGCTCCTCGCTGACGCCCGTGACATGGATCGGCAGCTCTGTAGCCTTGGCAGCCATGAGCAGAGCACGGAGCCCCGCACTGGATATATATCCCACCGCAGACAGGTCGATATACGGAAGGAGCTCGGCGTTCTCTCTGACGCCACGAGCCAGCTCCTCACCGAAGCTCTCCGCAGTCAGCGCATCTATACGTCCCACAGGGGCAAAAACGATCCTCTCATCAGTCATCGTGATATCCATATGCTACCTCATATCAACGGTCAGCGGCGTACAGGCGTGATCTTCAGGGTAAAATAAAATGCCGAGGCTATTGCCTCGACAAATCGTGGAGCGGATTACGAGGCTCGAACTCGCTACCTCCACCTTGGCAAGGTGGCGCTCTACCAGATGAGCTAAATCCGCATATTTGGTGCTTCCGGACGGAATCGAACCATCGACACGGGGATTTTCAGTCCCCTGCTCTACCGACTGAGCTACAGAAGCACATTGGCGACCTGGATGGGACTCGAACCCACGACCTCCGCCGTGACAGGGCGGCGTTCTAACCAGCTGAACTACCAGGCCGTATCTTGCGGAGCTGCTGCTCCGCAACGGTTGGTGGAAACTATAGGGCTCGAACCTATGACCCTCTGCTTGTAAGGCAGATGCTCTCCCAGCTGAGCTAAGCTTCCACTTCGACTCGTGATCATTGTGGTAATCAGAGGCTTTGAGGATGTCGTGTTCAACCGACTTAAACATCATACCATATCCCGCGGCATTTGTCAAGAGTTTTTTTTCGTTTTTAGCTGATTTGTATATATGCACATTATGACCCACTATATCTCCCGCCTATATGCAGCATTATGCACAATTATCCGTGTATGATGTGCAACATATAGTATATTCTATCTATATTATACTATTCGTAAACAATGATCACATTATCGAAAGCGAAAAAAGTCTTGACATATTGAGATATATCTAATATAATATGATCAAGAAAGACCCTGTGAGGATATCGATATGTTCCAGTTAGAATTATATGAAACAAAAGACGGCAGATCTCCTGTTGCAGAATTTATCGACTCTTTAGATGTCAAGATGGCGGCAAAGCTGGTCGGCATGCTCGAGCTGCTCGAAGAAAAGGGCACGGAACTCACAATGCCATACACAAGACATCTGGACGACGGCATCTTTGAACTGAGGTGTAAATTCGGGAGCAACATCACACGCACCTTGTTTTTCTTCTATGTTGATGCAAAGATCGTAGTCACCAACGGCTTTGTCAAGAAAACTCAAAAGACACCGCCCGGCGAGATATCATTAGCCAAGAAGAGGCGCGCTGACTGGATAGAACGGAACTCACACAGATAACAAGATAGAAGGTGATATCATGACACTCAGAGAATATAAAAAGAACAAGATGAAGGATCCCGACTTCGCACAGGCATATGCTGAGATCCGTCCCGAGATGGATGTGATAAGAGCCATGATAGACGCACGTACATCTCAAAACATGACTCAAAAGGATCTGTCGGAGCGCACAGGCATCGCTCAGACAGAGATCAGCAAGCTGGAGAACGGCACCCGGAATCCGTCCATAAGACTGCTCCAGCGCCTTGCCGACGGGATGGGGATGGTATTGAAGGTATCCTTCATCCCAAAAGATGCCGTCGATGTATCGATGGATAACTATCATCATGGATGATGCCAAGAGCGCAGCTCCGACAACGGGCTGCGCTCTTTGATATCGCTTTCCGTCCTGTGTACCGACGAGATATGGAAAACGCCGTCTGTGAACAGACGGCGCATCCAAAAGAGAGGGGGTAATATGTTGATAGGAGAGATCATGAAGTGGTGGCGTCATATGTCTGCATCATATGACGATCAGTTGTCGGAGGTCTCCATCTCGGGCTTGTCTATGCCGGTGAGAGTTACCTCAACGTCGATGTTGCCGGTGGCTCTTGCCAGAGTTATGGTCATGGTGTCGCCGATCTTCTTCGTGGACTTGATATCGGTAAGGTCTTCCATGCTGGCAACGTCCTTGCCGTCGGCGGCCACGATCACATCGCCTGCTTCTATGCCTGCAGCCTCTTCACCGCTGCCTTCGTTGACGCTGACTACCATAACGCCCTTGTCAACGGGCAGCGAGTAGTATCTGGATATGGAATTATTGATATTAGATCCCGTGATGCCGATCTGAGGAGTGGTATTGGTGATATAACCCTGGTTCATCAGGTCGGAGATCATAGGCATAGCATCGGTGATCGGTATAGCGAAGGCCACGCCCTCTATGCTGCTCTGTACCAGCTTGGAGGAGGTGATGCCCACTACCTGACCGTAGGCGTTCACCAGAGGACCGCCGGAGTTGCCCGCATTTATGGGCGTATCGGTCTGGATCAGTGTCAGGGATGCTGCGCCGCCTGTGGAGCGCTCCATGTCGAGAGTACGGTTGAGTCCGGAGATTATGCCCTGAGATACGGACAGGCCCAGACCCAGAGGATAGCCGATAGCTATGGCGGTATCGCCCATCTCCAGCTCGTTGGAGTCGCCGAACTCAGCAGGTGTGAGCTTTACCTGAGATGCGTCTATCTTCAGTACTGCGATATCCGACGCGGTGTCCGCACCGATTATCTCAGCCTCGTACTCCTGAGAGTCATCCTCGGAGAGGACTATGGTCACCTTGTCTACGTCCTTGGTAACGGTACGGTAGTTTCCGCCGCCGAAGAAGTATTTGAATATATCCTCGGAGCCCCAGCCGCCGTTGTAGCCGCCGTCGTCCACTGCCTCCTGCGTCTGGTACTGTACCACATGTGCATTGGTGATGATGTAGCCGTCAGCCGAGAGGACTATGCCTGTGCCCGTGCCGCCGCTACCGTCATTTGCTACAGCCTTGACGCTGACGACGGAAGGAGTGACCTTCTTGATTATCTGCTTTGTTGTGAGCTGACCTGCGGCAGCGGAGTGAGTCGTAGGAGTGACCACTGCGTCATCTGAGGGGATGCTGGACAGCGCGGGAGTAGTCACCGCGGGAGCATCCTGAGAGATCTGCACGGTCTCCGCAGGAGCGTTCTTGTCGAGTATGGACTTCTGGAGATATGCACCGCCGAAGCCGGATGCACCGCCTACCAGTGCCACTGCAAGGATGAGGGCGATGGTCTTGCCCGCCCCGCTCTTCTTAGGTCGCTGCTCGGGGACATCTATATAATTATAATTGCTCTCATACATATAGCTCATCCTTTCTATCTATCACGAGCGCCTGTATCACGCTCTTCCTTTGTTCTGTAACGTATGATATACCATGAATGTGAAAACGATGTGATGATAGACTAAAAGAAAATAAAAAATAATATATGCGCACCGTGACAGACGCTCTTTCCCGTAGGGCATGGGCTCGCCCCTGCCACACCTTCTTCCCGTAGGGGCGGGACCTGCGTGTCCGCCCTCTTCACAAATAAAATGTCCTCTTTTCCGGGGAAACGCAGGATAGACCAGGACCATGTCAGATCGCATCGCTGCGCCTTTTCCCGTAGGGGCGGACCTGCGTGTCCGCCCTTCCCATAAATGCCACGAAAAAATTTTTTTCGATCTTTGGCCTTTTTTATTTTTCCTTCGGTCAAATGTACAAAGGGCGAGAGAGCCCGACAGGAAACAGAACGAGCAACAGCTCGCAGATATGAAAGGAAGTATCATTATGTTCAAGAAGTCTACTAAGGTAATGTCCGCTAAGGTCTTTCATAAGCAGCGAGATCCCACAGTATATCTGGGACACGATCACAGGGAAAACAGATGCAAACAACTGTTACACAAAACAAGAAAACGATAAAAGGAGGAAATGAAAATGTTCGGTTTTGATGCCCTTATTATAACACTGATCGTAACTACCGTGGTAGGCAACGGCGTTGGTTTTGGTATCGTCTGCCTTACAGAATTATGAGATAGAAAAACGGTAATCAGAGATCCGGAAGAAAGGCCTAAAAGATCATGTTAAGCTTATTTCTTACAATAGGCGGGCTGAC
>JAFYEQ010000161.1 GCA_017544185.1 Oscillospiraceae bacterium | reverse complement strand
CCATAAAGGTGCCGGAGAGGGCGTCGTAACTCTCCCCTGCCAGGGCCGCGAGTTCCCGGAAATCCTGCTTTTCACAGCTCCCGTCCGCCGGCCTTTACTCTCCGCAGAGGCAGATCTGTCATGCTTTTGAGCCCTATCAGCAATGTAGACCCGTTATGCAGCAGCGCGGACAGGGAAGGAGGCAGCACACCTATGACACCAAGGACGATCAGCATGGTATTGAAGCCGATTATCGTGCGGTAATTGGTGCGTATCCTTTCCATGAGAGCATCACTGATCAGCTTGAGCTCCACAAGGGCATACAGATCCTCCGCGGATATGGTCATATCCGCTATCTCGCGGGCGATAGCCGCTCCAGTACTTATGGCTATGCCTGCATCAGACTCGCTGAGGGCAGGAGAATCGTTCACGCCATCGCCTATCATGATGACACGCCGTCCGTCTTCATGCTCCTTGCGTATAAATTCAGCCTTGTCCTCTGGGAGCACCTCTGAATGATAGGTGTTTACTCCCACCTTTGCGGCGACCGCCCTTGCAGTGCGCTCATTGTCCCCCGTCATCATGACGGTATTTTTTATCCCCAGCGAATGCAGTATATCTATAACGTCTGCGGCCTCTTCTCTGAGCGGGTCCTCTATCAGTATCACCGCTGCGATCTCGCCGCCTATGCCGAGATACAGATGTGAATACTCTGTCGGCAGATCATTGAAGATATCTTCTTCGGGGAGACTGCAGTGCTCGTCCTCTACAACAAAATGATAACTGCCGATAACGACCTTCTCGCCGTCAACGCTGCTGGGTATACCGTGTGCTACCACATACTGCACCTTTGAATGACGCTCCTCGTGCAAAAGTCCGCGCTCCTCCGCCGCCTTGACTACCGCATTGGCGATGGAATGAGGATAATGCTCCTCAAGGCATGCTGCGAGCCGCAGCATCTCGGCCTCATCGCGTCCCCTGAAGGGTATTATCTTTGCCACATGGGGCTGTGACCATGTGAGCGTCCCTGTCTTGTCGAATACTATCGTATCCGCCTCTGCCACGGCTTCAAGGAACTTGCCGCCCTTGACGGTGATGCCCTTCTCGGAGCACTGCCTCATCGCCGACAGGACAGATATGGGCATGGCGAGCTTCAATGCACAGGAGAAATCGACCATCAGCACGGCGACTGCCTTTGTGACATTGCGTGTGATGAGCCATACCAGCGCAGATGCACCAAGACACCAGGGCACGAGCCTGTCTGCAAGATGTGAAGCCTTGCTCTCCGCGTTAGACTTGAGCGCTTCGGAGCCCTCTATCATTTTGACTATGCGGTCATATCTGCCGTTGCCTGCGGTATTCTCTACACATATAGTACATTCGCCGTCTGCCACGACAGTACCCGCATAGACGTATGCACCCTCGGACTTATGTACAGGTACTGACTCACCTGTCATAGATGCCTGATCGACCGTAGCATCACCGCCGATCACCTTGCCGTCGAGCGGGATCATCGAGCCTGTGCGGACGATGATCTTATCGCCCTTCTGTATCTGTGATAGAGGGACCAGCACATCTCCGTCATCGGCTTTGAGCCATACGTTCTCTACGCCCAGCGACATAGTCCTCGCCAGATCGTCCACCGACTTTTTATGTGTCCATTCGTCGAGTATATCCCCGATCTCCAGCAGGAACATCACGCTCCCCGCCGTATCAAAGTCCCCTCTGAGCATAGATGCGGTGATAGCCACAGCATCGAGCACCGCTACCTCCAGCTTGCCCTTCAGCAGACATTCGAGCCCTTTGAGGATATACTTCATCGCTTTTATCACGGACAGTATACGTCTTATGGGAAGGGGCAGGAGGAGCTTGTGTATGACACGGCGTATCACCGCGTTGGTGAGCCTTTCCTCATACTCACGGTATAGCTCCCTGCCCGTCAGTGCGGGGACGAGGGACCGCGCGCTCTCGTCATCAAAGGAGAAACGGGAGAGGGCTCTGATGACGTCCTCCCTATCGCAGGTATACCATATCACCGCATCGCAGGTCCTGTCGAATACCTGCACCTTGGTCACCCCTGCTACTGCGGAAAGTGCATACTCCGCCGTATCTGCCTGGAACAGCGTCATGTATCTCATGCAGAAATGTACGCGGATGCGTCCCTTCGATCTGTGAAGTATCTTACATCTCATATCTATCGCCTCATATCAAAACAGCCCACCTTACGTGGGCTGTCCATTATTCGTCATCCGCCGAACTGTCGGGGATGATGTCGTCAGCGTCCTCTATGATAGCTGCCTCATCTTCGAGCTTGCGTTCCTCGTTGAACTGCTTGGCATCAGTAACGATGTCATCACAGTTCTCGCGGATATTCGTGACTGTCTCCATCACACATTCCTTCGCACGCAGCACAGCGGCAGTCACGCCTGTGTAGACCCTTTTGGCATCCTTGCTGCCGAGGATCTTCAGTCCTGCTGTACCGAAAAGGACACCGCCTGCGAACAGACCTATCTTGCCCCATGATACCATAATATCACCTCGCGTCTTTTTGATAATGGGCTTTTGACTATTATATCAGAAAAGACATATCTTTGCCACTCAAAACAGACATGATGTCCGCATCGCAGTACGTGGCATTATCAGTATTATAATGATAGAATGATCCAAACGGTCACACCGATCTTCTGTGACCTATGGGGGAAGTACCCATGATCCCGCGGAACGCTTCGGCAAATTTGCTGGGATTGTCATACCCCACATCTGCCGCGATATCTATTATACGCTTGTCTGTTGTACGAAGCATCTCCGCCGCTCTGTATATCTTCTCCTTGCGTATGAAGGAATACAGCGGCATACCGTATACGTTTCGACAGGCAGCCTTCAGCCGAGTGGCGGACATCCCCGTGTATACAGCCAGGCTCTCGATACTTATATGCTCATTGATATGAGCCATACAATACGAGAACACAGTCTCTGCCGCCTTGAATTCCTGATATGTGCATATCTCGGGCGGCACGGACAAGGTATCGGGATCCGTCTCACATAGTATCATCATCAGTTCGGTCAAGCGCAGTATACATATATTGTCGGTCTTGACTGTCTGTGACAGCTCTTTGGATATCTCCCATATCCTGTCCGACTTATATACATTGCAGCCGTCGCTGATACAGTATCTGCCAAGAGCAGATGATAATGCAGATGTATCTACGAGCCCGCTCATCAGCGAAGACATCTTTGAAGTGTCGATATATATCGTCAGACCTCGTTCCCGCTCTGTCAGCAGGACAGAGGGCACATTCTGTGCATCACTGCAGCATACCGTGAACTGTCCCGCACATAGCTTTACACAGCTGTCGCCCGAACGGTATATCTTCTGGCCTGTGATACATATATCTATCATATGATCAAAGCTGATATCATGCGGCGGTGACATGCCCCACGGCATCATGACTATGCCCGGTACGGGATCATACTTTTCGGGAACGGCAGTCTTCATCATACCCTCTTCACTTCCCATATCTTTCCCATGTTCTGCGAGGCGTTCTTCGGGATACATCCCCTGCAGGCTGCAGCGCTCTCACATCCCGAACAACTGCCGCCGCAGGACGACGGACAAAGCCCGCTCTTCTGTATCGCACCCATACGCTCCAGGAACTCTACCTTTCTGCGTATATCCTCAGGGTCGGTACCCAGCTCTTCGGCGAGCTGTTCTATCGTCCTTGTCTCGCCGTCTGTGAGCAGTGAGAGCAACTTCCTCATATTACCACCCCGTTACCAGATGAGCATACCGATATGGTATGCGATGCACGCCAGCAGAAGGGATGTGGCAGTATAATATGCCGCTATCTTTGCGGTCCACTTTGCAGAATGTATCTCCTGATATGTAGCTGCGAGCGCTACCACACAGGGAACATTGAAGGTTATGGCGAATATGAACGCAAGTGCCTCGGGACGGCTGACGTTGGCGAGCAGTATCTCATTGAGATCCGCCGCTACTGCCTGTGCTCCAGATGTGGCTGCGTATATAGAACCACCTGTGAACAGTGCGCTTATGACTCCCACTGCGCCCTCTTTGCCGACCATAGAAGCTATGAACGCAAGGAACAGAGGCCATGTGAGGCCGAATATCTTAGTCACGGGCTCTATGGCGACACCGATCCTGTAGAGCACCGTATCCTCGACAGCACCGCCTGTATAGCTTAGCAGCCAGAATATGGTACATACTATCAGTACCACCTTTGTCACACGGAAGAAGGTATCCTTCGTCCTACCGAACACGTATCTGAACAGCGCGCCCCACTTAGGCTTATGATAGGGAGGGAGCTCCATTATCATGCCGCACTTGTCCTCTTCCCTTACAAGACCTCTGCTGAATATCTTCGCGGTGATCCACATATGGAGTATCATCACAAGGAGTATCGCAACTATGACCAGCGGTGCGCCTGCGCCGAAAAACACGGTCGAGAGCATGGGTATGATCGACCATGCAGCACCGCAGGGCACGGCCCATGCGAGCGCTGTCGTCAGCACCTTCTGTCCCCAGTTGTCGATGACCCTGGCACCTGCGGCTCCGCCCATCGTACAGCCGAAGCTTACAAGGAAGGGCATAACGGACTTGCCCTGCAGTCCAAGCTTTCCCATAGTGTTGTCGAACACGTAAGATATACGGGCCATAACGCCGATCTCTTCGAGCAGGCCGAACACCAGCGTAACTCCGAAGACAAAGCCCAGCATATTGATGATAAAGTACATAGAGCCTATGATGACATCGCATATGAAGCCTGTCAGCAAAGCAGGGCTGCCTGCTGATGTCAAAGCTGCACGCAGAGGCACAGCCAGAGCATTCACTGCTGCCCCTATGCCCATTATGGGCAGTGCTGGTATAAAAGACGCGAGGAGCCCGAGTATGACTGTGAGCACCACCGCAGGCTTGCCCCATATCCTGTGGGTATATATCCTGTCCAGCTTCCCGAGCTTTGCCTTTGGTCTGCTGCTGCTGACAGCACCCGACAGTATATCGTCTATCCATGCGAATTTGCACTCGCCTGTGGCTATCGCACCGTCGCTGCCCTTCGTGAGCGCCTCTATCTTCTTGATCTTGTCATTGGGAAGAGTGTTTTTCAGCTGTGCGGATACCACCTTGTCGGTCTCTAGTACCTTTACCGTGAGCCACATGGGCGTATAGCCCGACATGGTATCCTCCGAGAGCTGGGATCTTATCTCATTGTATCCGCCAAGCTTCTCGTATTCCTGCTCAAGAGCCCTCACATCTATGCGAGATCTTTCTTTGAGGGCGCGTTCAAGTGTAGAATAGAACTTGTCATATGCTTTTGTGTCGGTCGCGGAGAACATCATCACAGGTATGCCCAGCTTTTTCTCTATCGCTGCCGCATCTATGGTTTTGCCCTGCTCCTTCGCCACATCCTCCATATTGAGCACCAGGAAACAGGGTACAGAAAGTCCCGCATAGTCTGCCAGCATGAAAAGGCTGCGCTCCAACTGGGAGCTGTCGGCAAGTATGCATACCACATCGGCTTTGCCCGACGCTATGAAGTCTCTGGTGATGACTTCCTCATCGGAGTTTGCGGAAAGGCTGTATGAGCCCGGAAGATCGGCTACAGAATAAGTCTGCCCCTTATGCGAGAACGAGCCCTCTTTCTTCTCCACCGTTTTGCCCGGCCAGTTGCCGACGTGCTGATGGAGCCCCGTCAGCGCGTTGAACAGAGTGGACTTGCCCGAGTTGGGCTGCCCCAGGAGCGCTATTGTAGCTGTGCTCATGCTCTCACCTCCGTGACCTCGATGCCCTCACATTCCTTCCTGTTGACGGCTATCATGGTATCTCTTGAGTACAGCAGTACAGGGCGGTTTTTGTCATTCTTTATGATGCTCACGCGGCATCCGGGGGTGAGCCCTATCGAGGTTATCCTTCCTATAAAGCGCGTATCCCCGTGCAGTCTGCTTATGACCGCCTCCGAATTCTCCTTCAGTTCACCCAGCTTCATTCGTTCTCCTCCTTAAGGTCTGTAAGTGTATATGATGTGCCGCTCAGCATAGCTGCCGCTTCTTTGCGGCTCAGTCTTCGCTTTGAGTACAGCATCACAGTCTTTGTGCCAGCTCCTGCCTTTGCATATATACCGTCCACAGCGTCGAATGCGTTCTCTACGTTCCTAACGCATCGGGAACATACCATGCCCTCGATCTCGGCAGTATATCTGTACCGATAATTCGTGATGTCACGGTCTGCAGGGCCTGTCTTTGTGGCAGTAGGCTCATGCTCACCGCAGCAGCTCCCGCCGTGTACGGCCTTTTGGTATATCAGATATCCTATCAGCAGCACACCTGCAATGACGAGTATCACGGTCATCCGTACCACTTCTTTCGTTGCTGATATCCATAGTTATCATATCTTCATTTCGTTAGCTTATGCTAACCTATATTTATTATATACTTTTCGGCCCATAAATTCAAGACTTTTTTCATAACAAACAAAACGGATCTTAGTTAGCATAAGATAACGTTTTTGTGGAAAATACACATTGACAAATGCTAACAGATATGTTATCATCGTTAGCGTACAACGTTAACATACAGGAGGTGAAGCTATGCCGAGGGATAAAACAGCCAGTCATATACGGGTGGATGCGGCTATACGGGCCGAATTCCTCGAAAAGGGATTTGAGAAAGCATCTGTACGAAGTATCGGTCAGAGAGCAGGCATGACCTCCGCCGGATTATATAGACACTATGCTGACAAAGAAGCAATGTTCGCAAGCATCGTCGATCCTGTGATAGCTAAGATGGATGAGTGGATGCAGCGGCATACCGACCGTAAGTATCCTCTTGCTGACAAGGACAGTGATATCTTGTTCGATGAAACTATGATCGATATGATCAAGAAGATCGTCCTTCCGAACAAGGAGGATCTTTATATACTGCTGTGCCGTGCGCAGGGCACCAGGTATGAGAACTTCATACACGATCAGGTGGAGAAATATCAGCCATCCCTGAAGGACGCGATACATCATATGAGAACGCTCGGATACAGCGTGACAGACATAAGCGATGACGAACTGCATTTTCTTCTGAGTGCCTACGTCACGGCGATATTCGAGCCCATAATACATGACTACCCCGATGATATGATAGAGCATTATCTTGATACGATAAATGAGTTCTTCATGCCCGGGTGGAAAAAGATAATGGGTATAGACCACGACCGGAGATGACCTCTCCGGTAAGTTATCACAGTATAGTTAGTTAAAGCTAACACAAGGAGGATATATGAAAGAAAAGCTAAAAGGCGACCCGATGAAGGTGATAAACGAATATGCGGGGAGCTACCGTCATATTATCACATTAGGTCGGATCATTGCGGCAGTGAGCGCACTGCTCACGCTCGTACCGTTCTATGACATATGGAAGATGATACGCATCGCAGTTATGGGCGAGGATCTGAACGGTATCGCCCCCATAGCATGGCACGCTGTGGCGATGACCGTCGCAGCACTGCTCGTATACATAGCAGCGCTGCTATGCACACATATCGCAGCGTTCCATATACAGGCGGAGATGAGGAGCAAGCTCATGCGACGCATCATCACTCTCCCTCTCGGCGTGTTCGATGAAGACGGCACGGGAAAGATACGCCGCACCGTGAATGAGTCCACCGCCGCCACCGAGACATACATAGCCCATAACCTGCCGGACAAGGCTGTGGCAGCAGTCACTCCCGTGGGACTTATAGTGCTCCTTTTGATATTTGACTGGAAGATCGGGCTGATATGCCTTATACCAGCTGCGATAGGCTTTGCCTGCATGATGAGCATGATGGGAAAGAATATGCAGGAGAAGATGGCAGAATACCAGAACGCGCTCGATACCATGAGCAGCGAAGCGACAGAATATGTCCGCGGTATACCTGTTGTAAAGGTGTTCGGGCAGTCGGTACATTCATTCACACGTTTCAAAAATGCCATAGACGGCTTCGGCAAATGGGCGACAGAGTATACTCTCCTGCTCCGCAAGCCAATGACAGGCTTCATGACCTGTATCAACTCAGTGTTCGCATTCATAGTAGCAGCTGCGTATATCTTCTCAGGTAACGGTATCACACCGGAGCTGATACTCGATATCATGTACTATATCATCGTCAGCCCCCTGCTCACCATCACTCTCACTAAGATAGCCTATTCGGGCGAACAGGAGATGGTGCTCATAGATGCACTCAACAGGGTGGAGAACATAATGAAGATCGACCCGCTCAAGGAGAGCAAGGATAAAGCTACACCGAAGGACTGCTCTGTTGAGCTCCAAAACGTGACCTACAGATACAAGGACAGCAATACTGATGCGGTACACGGTATCGATATGAAGATAGGTGCGGGCGAACATATCGTACTGGTAGGACCGTCGGGCGGCGGCAAGACCACAACAGCAGAGCTCATCGCAAGGTCCTTCGATGTGACCGAGGGTACGATAAGGATAGGCGGTGCAGATATATGCGATATCCCACAGGATGAACTGATGCAGCAGGTATCCTTCGTATTCCAGGACAGCAGACTGCTCAAGGCGTCCATACTCGAAAATGTCCGCCTCGCAAGGCCCGATGCCACCGAGACTGAAGTGATATCCGCACTTGAGATGGCACAGTGCAGCGATATCATAGCAAAGCTGCCCCAGGGTGTACATACCGTCATAGGCACAAAGGGCACATATCTTTCCGGTGGCGAACAGCAGAGGATATCCATAGCAAGGGCGATACTCAAGAATGCTCCGATACTCATACTTGACGAGGCTACCGCATTTGCCGACCCCGACAATGAAGCAAAGGTCCAGAGGGCTTTTGAAGAGCTGTCAAAGGGCAAGACCGTGATCATGATAGCTCACCGTCTCAGCACAGTTACCAGTGCCGACCGTATATACGTCCTTGACAACGGCAGTATCGCCGAGAGCGGTACACATGACGAGCTGATGGACAGGAACGGTCTTTACAGAAAGATGTTCGACGAATACAGCCGTTCGATAACATGGAAGGTGGGTGCGTGATGATAGAGACCTTACAGCACAGATCCGCCCTTTCCCGCAAGGGCGCGGAGGATATGATAAAGGCGTGTATCAGCGTCACAGTGACGAATATGGCCTTTATGATGTCAGCGGGCATACTTTACAAACTGATAAGCGATCTGCTCGATAAGTCCCTGTCTAAGGACGGACTGCCTTTCTATATCATCGGGACAATAGTCATATTGCTCCTGATCGTCATTACGAACTTCATACAGTACAACTCCACGTTCTTATCCACCTACAGAGAGAGCGGCGTGCGCAGGACGACCCTTGCTGAAAGGCTTCGCAAGCTACCCCTGTCATTCTTCGGAAAGAAGGACCTCTCCGATCTCACCGCGACCATAATGGCAGACTGCGCTCAGATAGAGACTGCTTCGAGCCACTGGATCCCCGAATTCATAGGAGCGCTCATCTCGACCGCTATCGTAGGGATCAGCATGTTCATATTCTTCGACTGGAGGATGGCGCTGGCCAGCTTCTGGGTGATACCCGCCGCATTCCTGACGATATACGCTTCCACACAGGCGCAGAAAAAAGCGGTAAAGAAGCTGTACAACTGCAAGCTGGAGCTGGGAGACGGGGTACAGGAATGCCTTGAAGCAGTCCGCGATCTTCGTGCGAACAATGCACAGGATACCTATATGGACGGACTGGAGAAGATCATAAGGAATGTCGAGAAGGAGTCCCTCTTCACCGAGCTGAAGCTGGCTGTATTCGTAAACTCAGCTGCTATCATACTCAAGCTGGGCATCGCCACCACTGCGCTAGTAGGCGGTACGCTCCTTGCAAAGGGCGAGATAACGCTGCTCACGTTCTTCATGTTCCTGATGATAGTATCCCGCCTGTATGACCCCATGCAGATAACTCTGCAGAATTTTGCTGCGATCATCGCTGCGACCGTACAGTGCGAAAGACTGGATGAGGTGCTATCGCATGAGGTCCAGACCGGTACGGACAGGATGACCAACGACGGGTATGACATCACATTCGATCATGTATCCTTCTCCTACGATGACACTGCAGTGCTGCGCGACGTGACATTCACCGCAAAGCAGGGCCAGGTCACAGCGCTCATAGGGCCTTCGGGCGGTGGTAAGACCACGGTATCAAGGCTTGCCGCACGATTCTGGGATATAGACAAGGGCAAGATCACTCTCGGCGGTATGGATATATCCAAGGTGGAGCCTGAAACGCTCTTCTCCGCATATTCCATAGTGTTCCAGGATGTGACGCTCTTTGATCAGTCGGTGATGGAGAACATCCGCATAGGTAAAAAGGGCGCGACCGATGAAGAAGTCATACGTGCCGCAAAGCTGGCAAACTGCGACGGCTTCGTAAGCAAGCTGCCTAATGGCTATGACACTCTTATCGGTGAGAACGGCAGTGAACTTTCGGGCGGTGAGCGTCAGCACATTTCCATCGCAAGGGCATTCCTGAAGGACGCTCCCGTGATACTCCTCGATGAGGCTACCGCATCCCTT
>JAFYEQ010000160.1 GCA_017544185.1 Oscillospiraceae bacterium | reverse complement strand
GTGTCGGGGAGCTGGCCCTTGAGCGTCAGTGTGCCCGCTCCGTCCCATTCGTACCAGTCATCGTTCTTCTTTGCGGACAAGTAGTCGGGCTGAGTGGTGCCCTTGTCTATGCGGGCATAGAGATAGTTCGTATAGCTGCTGTTGAACTTGGTGCCTGCTCCGCCGCGCAGTGAAGTACATCCGGAGAACATCCTTGCCATATCGGTAATATTGGAGGTGTCGAACTTGGACACGTCAGCAGTTTGCAGTTCTTGACAGCCACAGAACATGCCGTCCATGGACTCTGCAGCAGAGGTATCCAGCTGATAGAGCCTTGCGATGTCATAGACGAAAGTCATGCCGTAGAACATGCCGCCGGCGTTCTTGCTGGTCTTTGTGCCGCTCTCTACGATGATCCTTCTTACGGCCTCTCTGTCGACGCCCGCCTGTGTGGCAAGGTCGTTGGCACCGGTGATGGCTCCCAGCTCTGACTTCCTGACAGTGGTGTCGGGCAGCTGACCAAAGATAGCGAGCGTCCCGGTAGAAGACGTCCATCTGTACCACGCTCTGGTGAAGACGCCCGGAGCGCTCTCGCCGCCGTCTATGCGGGCATAGTGAGCATCATCGTACTCAAAGACATAGGTCGTCCCCGAGCCGCCCACTAAAGAGGAGCAGTTGTAAAAGAGACGCCTGCTGCCTGCACCGAGACTGTCTGTGTTCCATTTATCGGATGCATATGGTCTTCAGTGATGTACAGGATGCGAACATCGCTTCCATGTCAGTGACCTTTGATGTATCAAAGGATCCTAAGTTCAGTATCTTCAAAGAAGTGCATCCCTGGAACATCTGAGACATGTCTGTAACACGGGATGTGTCAAAGTGCGACAGATCGAGTGACGTGAACCGGGTGCGATCCATGAACATCTTCTCCATATTCGTTGCACTGCTCGTGTCCAGATATTCGAGCCCCTCTATCGAGGTGAGCTCCTTCATCGCATAGAACAAGCGGTCCGCATCGGAGCCGGTCTTAGCGCCGTCCGTGAATACGACCTTTTCTACGTTGTCTATCGTATGGTCTCCGGTATTGAAAGCCAGAGAGCTCAAATTGAGAAAACCTGTGTTGGGGATCTGTCCCTTGACCGTAAGGGTATGGGTAGAAAGATCCCATTCGAACCAGTCTGCGGCCAGCTGCATCGTCTCATCGGTGAGCAGCTCTTTCTCCTCGGAGGTCTCTTCCGTGTCTTCTGCTTCAGCAGAGGTATAAGCTTCAGCAGAGCTATCTGCTTCAGAGCTCTAGTCGGTCACAGATGTGTCCGTACCTTCCTCGGCCGGATCATCAGTCGATGCTTCTTCTTCCGGCTTTACATCATCGGATGTGTCCGTGTCTTCAGACGGTGCCTCTTCGGATGACGCATCATCATCGTTGACTGCAACTTCGTCTGCTGCCTCGTCAATACCCTCGTTGGACGGTACGTCCTCATCTGCGGGAGCGTCGGTGTCCGACGCCGTGTCCGTGCTGTCCGCAGCGAACACATCATCGCCTTCGTCTGCCTGCTCCGTGACTACCGTGTCCGTCCCGACATCGGGCGTGCCGTCAGCTGCTTCCGCGAACGCGGGCACCGCCGACATTGAACACATCGCCATCGCCAGCGCGAATGACAATATCCTCTTCCTGTCCATATAGACCTCCTTAAGACCTGTGCATTCCGGGTATACACTTTTCCAAGCTACATTATATCATAAAAGAGTTTTATTGTCACACCTATATATGCGATCGTATACCGTCATATCGACGAAATGTGGACCACATATATGTGCGATCTGACGAATATGACCGGAAAGAAAACGGGACGTGATCATCACGTCCCGTTTGTGAAGTGCTATCTAAAAGCTTTGAGCTCTCTATCTTTGCGAGATCGCAAAGAAGTATACCAGCGCGGCTGCCCCTATTATGTGCAGCACCATGAACAGCGGTACCAGCACGAAGAACAGGGGCTTCTTGGTCTTGTGATGACATACGTGCATCCCGAGCAGTGCTCCCACAGGCGCGATGGCTGCTGCGATGAGCAGCGTGCTCTCCGGGGTGCGCCACTTGTCATGCTGAGCCTTGTGCTTGTCTACGGCATACATCCCGAATACGAACAACTGCAGGGCAGCGTATACGCCAAGGAATATCAGGGGATGATCCGTGACTATCCCGAAGATCCTCATTTGTCCTTCAGCTCGAACTTCATGACCACAGGGTTGTGGTCGGTGTACTTGTAGCCCGTATCTATGTTCTGCACGTACTTGCACTCCACGTCGTCCGACACGATGAAGCCGTCGAGTATAACTAAGAAGCTGTTCTCGCCGTAGGGTATGTTGGTATAGCGCGAGGTGTGCATCATGCTCTCATAATCGTCACACTTGGTGAACCCCTCGGGGATCAGATCGTCGGGGAAGGGCTCGCACCAGGAGTAGGTCTTATCGGTGCCCGGGTTGTAGTACTCCTTAGACGTGCCTGTGAAGTCGTGGTTGAAGTCGCCGCCCGCGATCACGTAATTGCCTGCGTCGCGCTCCTTCACCATGTCAGCGAAGAGCATTTCCAGCTGTGCCGTGCCCTGTTCCGCATCCGTGCCGTAAGCAGACAGATGCAGGTCGAAGACTACCAGCTCCCGTCCGTTGTCCACGGGTATTCGGGATATGCTGTAGCAGCGGTCCAGGTCGACTATCTTCTTGACGCCCTGTGCGATGGGGAGCTGACGCCTGAGAGTCGATGTTATGTCGAACCTGCTCAGAGTGAGGAGCCCCGAGTTGGATGCGCCGTGAGGCTCAGTGATCGGGTACATGAGATAGGCAGAGTGGTAGTTCTGCGCGAACACGCTGTCATATCCGTACGCCTGGGCGAACTTGTCCCTGATGATGGCGGTCTGGTCTATATGATAGGATCTGGTGGAGTCCGTGTCCACCTCCTGATACAGTGCTATGTCGGGCTCGAAGGACAGAGC
>JAFYEQ010000014.1 GCA_017544185.1 Oscillospiraceae bacterium | reverse complement strand
TTGCCGATCGCCAGCGAGAGCTGATTGGCAGGGACATATGCTGTACATGACCTCTCATTGTTCTCGTCAATCTCCACCCTCGTCACATCTGCGGGAGCCAGAGACTTGGAGATGTATACCGCAGGATCCTCGTCGTATACGATCAGGTCGATCTTCTCGCCCTTCACCTCACGCATAACGTTCTCTATACGTGAACGCTTGGGACCTATGCATGCACCGATGCAGTCGACTGCGGGATCTGTGGATCTTACGGCCACCTTCGCTCTGGAGCCGGGCTCACGGGCGATGCCCATGATCTCGACTATGCCCTCGGAGATCTCGGGGATCTCCCTCTCGAAGAGCCTGCGCAGGAAGCCGTTGTATGTGCGGGATATCTTTACCGTAGGCTTGCGGTCGAGGTTCCTCAGCTCAACGATGTATACATTGATCACATCATCGGGCTCGAGCACCTCACCGGGGATCTGATCGTTCTTGGAAAGGAACAGCTCGTGAGTGCCGACCTTGACCATGGCGTTGCCGGTAGCGGGGTCTACCCTTGCCACTGTGCCCGAGGCGATGTTCTCCACCTTGCCCTCGTACTCGGCGATCAGCTTCTCCTTCTCGTATTCCTTTATATCGTGCCTTACCGACTGCTTTGCGTAGGTAGCAGCCACACGCGCGAACAGGTCGGGCTTGATCGGCCAGTGTACCACATCGCCCTCGGCGCACTTGGGGAACATCGTCCTTGCCTCGTCGATGTTTACCTCATTGAAGTACGTAGGCTCATCGAGCACTACCGTCCTGAGGAGCGATACCTCGAGCTTCTCGTGCTCGGGGTCGATCACCACGGAGAAATCACCCTCGTCACAGTCGGGATACTCCTTCGTAGCCGCCTTGTATATGGCCTGCGAGATCTTGTCGGCAAGATCGTTCACGGATATCCTCTGCTCCTCTGCCAGCTCCCTGAGAACATCGAATACGTTCTCACGGCGTTCTTCTTTTCTTGTGCGTTTCATTTTTTCAAGACCAGACCCTTCTGTAAGTATTATGGTATATGGTTATATGATCATGATGTAAGTTTTGCTTTGAGGTGTCACTCTTCGTCGTCTATATCCTCATCGTCGTACAGGCGTATGAACGCAGTCTCGGATATATCCAGACGTATCATCCCCTGCTCTGTCTCAGCTTCAAGGATGCCGTCCTCGTAGCCGCGTATTATGGCGATGAACTCCTTGATCCCGTCATGCTCACGTATATACCTCACGCGCACGGGACAATCGATGAACTGTCTGAAATGCTCCTCCCTGCGGAGCTCTCTCCCCAGTCCGGGGGAGCCCACCTCGAGTATGTACTGCTCCTCGATGGGATCCGCATCATCCAGCGCCTTGGACAGCGGACGGGTCATATTCTCGCAGTCGTCCATATCCACCGCGCCGTCTTCGTGCTCTATGAGCACTCTGAGGTATCTCAGTGCGCCCTCTTTGTCGTATGTGATGTCCCAGATCTTCAGTCCGAGGCTGTCTGCTATGGGCTGAGCCAGCTCGTATACTGTGCGGACGGTGTTGCCGCCCTTTTTCTGCTTAGGCAATCGAGTACCTCCATTCAAACGAAAAAGACCGGATCGCTCCAGTCTTTGTCACCCCTTCTTTAACTTTATATATTATACCACAGACCGCATCATAAGTCAAGTATTATCGCGCATCTCCCGATAAAAATAGGCAGTCTGCACAAGCACGACTGCCTATCATCATTTATTTATGGCATATATGGCGGATCATTCTTTTGTGCGTATATAGCCCTTGATCTCTTCCACCATGCCTTCTCCGAACATATCGTCTATCTCCACGCTGTAGATGTCCACGAAGGCCCTGATATCCTCCACCGATGCCCTGTCATCGGAGACCAGCCTTGTAGCTTCTTGCGCGAGGTAACGCTCAACGAAGATGTTCTTTGCCTGTTCGGTCATATCTTCCCTTACGAAGTACGACTTGTCGTCCACAACTATCACGTACTCACATCCGTATACCCTGGGATCGCCCTTCACATCGCGAAGAGATGTGGAGAGGATACGCTCAAGATCGCCCGTGTTAGGCATAAAGTAGTCTGTGGAGTTGAGGGAGGTGATGCATGTGAAATAGAAGGGATCGTTGTATTCGTTACCGAAGCGGTATGCATCACGGGAGCAGTTGTGATCCAGAGATACTGTACCGCCGTTGTGAACCGACATCATCGGTATACTTGCTATGCTCATGCTGCCGTTCTTGATAAGGGAGTAAGCATCTATCCCATCCTCGGGGAGCTCAAAGCCCATGCTGAAGAGATAGTTCATGGTCTCCGTGAAGTCCTCACGAACGAGTATCCCCATAGAGCTGCCGTCGGAGGTGAGCCCGTAGGACTTCACATCGGGGCGCATGTACTGCTCGGACGACATGTTCATCACATCGTTCTCCAGAGCCTGACAGAACTTCTCGGTGAAATCGTTCGGGAGATCCTTCAGTTCTACCACCTTAGATCCGTCTGCGATGCGCTGGTCGTACTTGTCAGAGAACATATAGCTGCTGAGCTCGCCCTTGAGCATGAGCACCTTCGTATCTTCCCGATACAGGCCGGTCGTACGGTACTCGAGATAACTCCTAGCCTCGGTCACGCGCACCCGACGAAGAGCTGGCTCGTCATCGAGCTCGGACAGTCTTGAGTACTCGCTGTCATCGAGGGTATACTGACGCAGCATCCAGGAGCCCGACTTCAGCTTGTAAAGGACGCGGTAGCGGTGAGAGTCTCTGCCGTACCACTCACGGTCCTCCATATCGCCCTTTTCTACCACGCTCCTATGGAGATCCAGCAGCATCTCGATATCGTCTCTCTCTGTGATGCAGGTGATCTCATCGAGGGGCTTGCCGCCGAACATGCCGCCGAAGTCCGTCACGTCAGCCTGTTCGGCACCGTTGTAGCTGATGTATGCACAGCTCACGGTGGAAGCCGAAGGCACATGTCTCTCGGCACCAAAGGAGCCTGTTGCCTCTATGATGAAGTACCCCGCGAAGCAACATGCTGCGGTGACCACATAGGCTATGACGCTCCTGCCGAAGCGCTTGAAGCCGCGGTTTCGGATGACAGACGCCACGAAGTAGAACACTGCCGTTACTATGACCGCAGGCAGGATCATATCGTCATCCATGCTGATGAAGAGGAATATCATGCTCACCAGAGCCAGTGTCATTATGGCATCATAGAATATGCCGAACACGATAGGCTTGCCCGTATCCTCCGCCTTTCGCTTGAAGTACGCCAGATACCCCACCGCGCCGTATACACAGGCTATCACCACTGTGATGAGCGCCCATACTGCGAAGGGTATGAACGAGTTCGGTCCCTCTGCGATACTCGGCACTGCGAATATCATCGCTCCCAGAGGTGACGTGAAGGGCAGCGCGAACTGGAGGTAGAAATCCCACTCCAGACCGTTCAGGTCCATAGCGCATACCGCCGTAGTCACGGCAATGACGCCCGGCACAAGACCGTTTATCAGTACAGTATATACTATGGCCTCAAGGAGAGAGCCGCAGCAGCTGATGACCAGTACTGTCATCATATAGTACAGCAGCATCATCACCAGTGCAGTGATCATGGCCCTGAAAAGATAAGGCGCCATCTGTTGGAATATCTCTACCTTCTCGGGCTCTGTATATTCGAGATAGAGCGTCCTGCCGTCGCAGGTGAGATGCCCTATCAGTACCAGTACCCATGACAGTGCCATGGACACTAAGAAGGGAAGAGCGTATACGAACATGCCTGACATAAGATCCGATGCAAAGCGCTGAGCAGTGCTCATAGGCAGCGACAGCCTCGTGTCCACCTCGGTCTTCTTGTACAGGTACGGCATGGAATTGATCGCGCAGGATATGCCCGCCAGCAGTGCTACTGCTGTAGTGATGCAGCCGATAGCCATATACGGAGCTACGCTGTCGAAGTCATGGCCCGACAGTATCTTGAGGATCATCTGGATCAGCACGAAGGGCAGACCCACAAGATGCAGCACCGTGAGCACTATCATCATCTTCTTCTGGCGCAGTATCTCCATCTTGGCGTTATGGAGCATCTCGCGCGTGAAGAAGCTGCTCTTTACTGTCTCGCTCATGCTCTCGCCCCCTTGTCGAACGCGCCCGCATCAACTATACCCGCTGCGCCGGCAGTCTGTCTGAGCCCCGATGAGTCGTAGCCCAGCCCTTCCATCTCGTATATGAATATCTCTTCGAGGGTCATGGGGATGATGTCGAACAGTGTAGGAGACAGGTGTGCGAACATGCCCTGTATCTCCTCCTCCGTGCCCTTGACGATGATGTAGTGTACCGAGCCGTTCCTGCTGTAGTGCAGTATACGCTCGTCCTTGAAGGCGCCCTCTCCGGGATCCGACGCGAAGGCAGCCTGTATCTTATGCACATTGCCCTTCACGGAGTCCAGATCGCGGCTGAACACTACCTTGCCCTGATGTATCAGCGCTACGCTGTCGCACACCTCGTTGATCTCGTTGAGGTTATGGGAGGATATTACCGTGGTGAGCTTGCGGTCCAGCATAGCGTCCACCAGCATACGTCTGACTATGATCCTCATGGTAGGATCCAGCCCGTCGAAGGCCTCATCCAGCAGCAGATAGTCCGTACCCGATGCCAGTCCCGTGATGACCACTGCCTGACGCTTCATGCCCTTGGAGAAGGTGTCCATCCTCTTGTTCATAGGGAGAGCCACCATCTCTGCCAGCTTGTCGAAGACCTCATCGGAGAACTTGGGGTAGAACCCCTTGTAGTAGTCCTTCAGCCCCTTCAGCGTAAAGCTGCCGAACTGTACCGTCTCGTCATTTATGAAGAACACTCTCTGCTTCACCTGCGGCGCGTCGAACACCGGCTGACCGTCGATCAGTACAGCCCCGCCGTCGGCCTCGTAGATACCGGACAGCAGTCTAAGTATAGTAGATTTGCCTGCGCCGTTGGGTCCCAGCAGGCCGAACGCCGTCCCCTCCCCTATGGTAAGGTCGGCACAGTCCAGCGCAGATTTATCGTCAAAGCGTTTAGTCGCCTGTCTAAGCTCGATCACTTGAATACCCCCGTTCCATCTATGACCTCTATCAGGTCATCCCTTTCCAGTCCCTTTTCATGCGCGAGCAGCACGGCCTTGCCGAACTCCTCCTTCGCGCCTGCTCTCACCGAGCTCAGATCTTTCGCCAGGAACGTCCCCCGTCCGGGCACAGAGTAGATCAGCCCGTCCCGCTCCAGCATAAGATACGCCTTGGATACCGTGTTGGGATTTACTCCCAGGTCCTTGGCCAGCTCCCTCACCGACGGTATCTTGTCCCCGGGGGACAGGATCTGCCGTGCCGCGAGCCCTGCTATCTTAGTGTAGAGCTGTTCATATATGGGGATCCTGCTCTGAAGATCTATATCGAACATCGCATACACCCTTTCCCATGTGGCGCCGTGTCCCGTCGCGACAGAGATACGGCTCTTGTTGATGATAGTGTAGTACGTTCATCAAGTGTACTATCACTTATAGTACAATTATAACACATACTACAGATAAGTCAATACCCTCACCGCAAAAATTATGCACAAAAAACAGGGGCGAGATCGTACATTTTTATCAATTGTGTGCTTGCAAAAGGCATCGTGAAGTGTTATAATACATAGTACGGCATCATAAGCGGGGAACGATGCGCACTGACGCACCGTTCCCCGACCATTCTGTACTGTTTTGACTTTGGCATGAAATAACATACAAAAAGGGATAATATGGATCGTATAAGCTTTTTCAGGGATCTGGCGATAATAATAGTATCTGCAAAGCTGATAGGGCTCCTTGCCCAGAAGCTGAAGGCGCCGCAGGTAGTGGGAGAGATCGTGGCAGGACTTATAGTAGGCCCATGCTGCTTCGGTATAGTGGGACAGTCTGACTATCTGTCGCTCATCGCAGAGATAGGCGTGGTCATGCTCATGTTCTCCGCAGGACTGGAGACGAACTTCAGAGACCTGATGAAGACAGGTCCCAAGGCACTGATCACCGCCTGTGTCGGAGTGTTCGTGCCGCTGATCGGCGGTACGCTGCTGTATCTGACGTTCTACGGGTACGACGGCATAGGGACTGAGCACTTCTTCAAAGCGCTGTTCATAGGTACCATAATGACCGCCACCTCGGTCGGCATAACGGTGCAGACCCTAAAAGAACTGGGACACCTTAAGGGCGAGATCGGTACGCTGATCATGTCCTCCGCCATCATCGACGATGTGCTAGGTATAGTAGTGCTCACCTTCGTCATAGGACTGCGCTCCCCCGGGACATCGGCGGTATCTGTAATAATAAAGGTGCTCCTCTTCCTGCTGGCCAGCGTAGGCTTCGGCTTCATCACATATCACATCTTCAAATGGCTCGACAAGCATCATCCCCATCAGAGGCGCGTGCCTATACTGAGCCTTGCCCTGTGTATGTTCTTTGCCTTTGCCGCAGAGAAGTTCTTCGGCATAGCCGATATCACAGGCGCGTACGTAGCGGGACTGATACTCTGCAATCTGAAGGACTCGGATTATATCGCCCGCAAGGTGGACATCAACTCGTATATGATCTTCGGACCTGTGTTCTTCGCATCCATCGGGCTCAAGACCACATTCAGCGGCTTTGACAGAGAGCTGGTGCTGTTCTCCGCCGGCTTCGTAGTGGTGGCGCTCCTCACCAAGGTGGTAGGATGCGGACTGGCGGCACGTCTTCTCGGGGAAAAGACACGGGACAGCCTGAAGGTAGGCGTAGGCATGATGACCCGCGGCGAGGTCGCTCTGATCGTAGCACAAAAGGGGCTCTCCGTGGGTATGTTAGACGCCAAGTACTTTGCCAGCGTCATCGTGCTCATCATCGTATCCAGCATATCCGTCCCCATCATACTCAAGGTACTCTACAAGGGCGATCCCATGGTACAGTGATGATATGACCGCTCATACATACCCATAAACATAAAAACGGCAGACCTCGGTCTGCCGTTTCCTGTTTACTGCTCTATCATCCATTTCCCGTTGCTGAACACGACAGTGAGATCCTGCTCTATGACACGGCTCATGGAGCCGCTGTAGTAGCTGACCTTCGTCCTGCATATCCAGCGGTCGAGGGATATATGATCATGGCTGTTTATGCGGGCGGTGGCACCCACCACACTGTTCTCCTCAAGGTCGGGGAAGTCCCCGTTCTCGTTGAGCCACGAACGCATGGCCGCCTTGAAGGTATCCTTGTCGGTATATGAAGTGTCACCCGTGACAGCGGTATAGTCGGTCAGGTTTCCCGTGGCTATACTGGTGACATAGCGGTCTACCGCTCTCTGCTGTCCGCCGATATATGACGTGGCCACCATAGTCACCGCCAGCAATACCGCCGACAGCAATGCACCTGCCTTGCCGACTGCCTTTGACTTACTCATCTACAGCCCTTCCCAGTGCGAACGCCTTCTTGTTG
>JAFYEQ010000159.1 GCA_017544185.1 Oscillospiraceae bacterium | reverse complement strand
GTTCTCGGTGTTCTCCAGCATCTTCAGTCCGCGTTTGACCAGCTTGCGGTTCTCCCCCGTGAGGGACACCACGTCCGCTACGGTGGCTATGGCAGCCAGATCCGAGTACTGCTCCAGCGCGATCTCCATATCCCCGCCCTCCATGGCGGCGATGAGCTTCAGCACCACGCCGCAGCCGCAGAAGGACTTGAAGGAAGAGCTGTCATCGGCGCGGTGAGGGTCTACGACCGCAGCGCAGTCGGGGAGCACGTCCCCGGGCTGATGGTGGTCTGTGACTATGAGCGTGATGCCGAGCTCTTTGCACAGGTCCGCCTCTGCAATGGCGGCGATGCCGTTGTCTACTGTTATGATAAGCTGTACGCCCTGCTCTCCCAGCAAGCGTATAGCATCGGAGTTGAGCCCGAAGCCCATGTTCCGTTCGTTTATGAATGCGGTGACGTTGGCACCGATGTTCTCGAGATAGCCTGTGAGCACAGCCGTGGATGTGATGCCGTCACAGTCGTAGTCGCCGTATACGCATATGAGCTCACCGCTGTCCACAGCGGCATTGATGATGTCACACGCCTTCTGCATGTCCGCTATATCGAAGGGGTCTCCCCAGTCCAGCTCCGTCCCGTCCTCGTCCTGTCCGAAGAAGGCGGCAGCGGCTCCGATATCCTCTATGCCCATCCCCACCAGCACCTTGGCTGCCAGCACGCTTATGCCGCCTGCCTGCGCCAGAGATCGGGCTTTATCCTCATCTATATGCGGTACGTTCCATCTCTTTATCATATCATCACCGTGTGTCATCGTATTCCATGGGCATGGCCAGTATGGCCCTATCCTCTTATTATAACATATATGATCGGAAAATACAATAGGGTTTTAAAAAGAAGCTGAAAACGGGAACGATCGTTCGAGCGTTCCCGTTATCTGATATCATCCCGTTCCCGACCTCCGGAGGTCCCGAGCCGGATCTCAACTCTCAACTCTCCACTCTCAACGCTCCCGTAGGTCCTGACTATTCAGAAGGGTCCCAGATGGGTGCGGACGGCGATGATCACGAAGAATACGGATATGACCGTCCATATTGCGAAGAGAGGGAGCAGGTAGCGTACCCACTTGCTGTAGGGTATCTTGCATATGGCTATGGCAGCGAGGATCTCACCGCCCGTGGGAGCAAGGACATTGGTGAGGGCGTCGCCCAGCTGATAAGCTATGACAGCAGTCTGCCTTGTGATGCCCGAAGCATCGGCCAGCGGTATCATCAGCGGCATGGTAACTGTCGCCTGTGCGGATCCCGAGGGGACCACCACGTTGAACACGTCGTGGAGCAGGAACATCATCACGGCCCGTATGTACCCGGGCACGATCGAGATGATGTGAGCGAACAGGTACAGTATGGTGTCGAGCACGTTGGAGCCGTTGAATAGCACGATGGCAGCGTTGACCGCGCCTATGACGAAGCAGGGCAGCAGCATCTCCGCACCGCCCTTGACGAAGGAGAGGCATATCTTGTTGACGGAGAGCCCGCCTGCTATGCCGCACATTATGCCTATCGCCAGGTATATGCCCGAGAGCTCGTCCACGTAGTACTGCTTGATGACCACCATGAATACCGAGTATACCATGCCCGCTATGAACAGCATAAGGGTGATGAACTGCCTTCCGGACAGCTTGGGCACCTTGGCGAGGTTGAGGTGCTTGTCCGCGTTGTACTGCCTGTCATGGTCGTATACCAGCGACAGCTTCGGCGTCTTCTTGATCATGTGCGCCCTTACCATGACATAGACTATGGATGACCCCAGCAGGAATATGAATATCTGCAAGCGGAAGCTGAAGCCCGAGTACAAGGGCAGTCCCGCGATCTCCTGGGCCCGTCCCACGGTGAACGCATTGGTCATGCCTCCGCCGTAGCCTGCGGTGGCAGCCATGAATATGATGCCTATGGCGGTCAGCGAATCGTAGCCCGAGGTGATACACAGCGCGAGTATGATCGGCACGAACACCAGATACTCCTCGAAGTTGGCGCAGAACGCGGATCCGCAGCCGAACATGATCATCAGCAGCGGGATCGTCACGATCTCCTTGCCCTTTATGCTCTTGAGGAGCCCCGCTATGCCCACGTTGAGGGCGTTGGTGGCGTTGACTATGCCGAACATGCCGCCTATGATCAGCAGGTAGAATATGATCTCCGCGCTGTTCTGCATTCCCATGGTAAGGGACGTGAACAGGCTCAGGGGATCAGCGGGAGAACGCTCTATGAAGTGGAAGCTGTCGGGGTCTATGAGCTCTATCCCCGTGGTCTCATCCACGTATCTGTCGTACTTCCCCGCAGGGATGATATACGTCAGCGCAGCGCATATCACTATCACGACTGCTATTATGGCAAGGGGGTTCAGGGTCTTGTGTGATCTGTCGGAGGCTCCCTTGTAGGAGACGGCCGTCTTCTTGGGTATCGTCATTTCCCGTCCTCCTCATCATCGGATATGAGCCCCAGGCTCTCCATGAACTTCTTATTGTCCTCCTCCAGCTTCTTCGACTTCTTCTGCTTTTCCTCATCGGTCTCATGGTCTGTCGGATGCTTTGCGCGGGCCACGGCCTCGTCCACCTTCTGACGGTCCAGCTCGCCCTCATCGTAGAGCTCTACCATGGCAGCCACGACCTCCTCGTCCAGCTGAGCGCCGGATATGCGCTTGAGCTCCGCTATGACATCGGAGAGCAGCATCTGCTTGCGGTAAGGCCTTGTGGAGTACATGGTGTCGAAGGTATCAGCCACGGCTATGACCTTGGCCACGTCGGGGATCTCATCCCCCTTCAGTCCTCTGGGGTAGCCCTTGCCGTCGATCCTCTCATGGTGACAGCCCGCACCTACCGCCAGATCCCTGACCACGGTAACGTTCTTCAGCAGCTCCTCGCCCTTTGCGGCGTGGGACCTCATGATCAGGAACTCGTCGTCGTCTAAGCGGCCGGGCTTGTTGAGTATGGCATCGGGGATGCTCAGCTTGCCTATGTCGTGCAGGAGAGCGATATTGTAGTACTCATGTACGATATCGTCGGTATAGCCCCTCTTCCATGCCAGCTTCTGGGCCAGCAGGCGGGTATAGTATGCCACTCTGAAGGAGTGCCCCTGGTTCTGCTGATCGCGCATATCCACGCAGTTGGCGAAGGTATGCATGATCTGTGTGATGAACTTGCGGTCCTCTTCCTGTTGAGCCACAAGAGCGGCGGTCTTCTTGCGGAATATCTGCCACATGACGATCACGGTGGCCAGTATCACCGCAGCTGCCAGCACCGTCCAGAACAGCGGGCTCTCGTAGGGGGACGCCTCCTTGACGATGGTGATGGTCTTGGTCTTGCTTATCTCTCCCGTGTTCTCGTCGATCACGTCCAGATGGAAGACGTACTGTCCGCCGTCCAGATTGGTATAGGTGACGGCGTGCATCTCCTGCTTGGTGGTATGTATGGGCGCGGGGTCGAAGCCCTCCAGATAGTAGCTGATGCGGGGATTGTTCAGCGCGTAGGTTATGGCGAACATATCCACAGTGAGCTTCCTTGCGCCCGCAGGCACCTTCACGGTGTCGGTATCGGCAACGACGACGGTCTCATCGTCTATCTCCACCATGGGTATGACCAGCTTCACGGTATCGTTGTTGGTGTAGTCCGCGTTGATGTTGACCATGCAGCAGCCGGTAGTACCGGATATGTACAGATGCCCCTCACGGTCCAAGAAGCTCCTGGAGTTGCTGGTGGTGATATAGGGCAGACCGCTCTTCACGTTGTAGAAGTTGTAGTCCAGATCCTTGCCCGTGAGAAGGTCGTCCGCCTCGGTGATATATATACCGTTGGAGGACAGCACCCATGCGTTCCCCTTGTTGTCGAAGTACATGTCCAGATTGTTGGAGTAAGGGAAGTTGGTAACGGGGGTGATCACTCCGTCCTTCATGTACTCTATGGAATTTGACGTGATGATCCAGAACAGATCCCGTCTCTCGTCGTATTTGATCTGCATCACGACGCCGCTGGTGAGCCCGTCGTCAAAGCCCAGCACCCGCACTCTGTTGCCGTCTACGGCGTATATGCCCGCGCCGTCGCTGCCAAGATACAGCGTACCGTTGGGAGCCTCTGCCACGCAGAGTATCTCCGTGGTGCTTATGCCGTTCTCGTGGCCGTAGTGCTCGGTCACCTTGTCGCCGTCCACTATATACAGGCCGTTGCCCGTGGCAGCAGCCATCCTGCCGTCTGACAACTCCAGCACCGTCCTGACCTTGCCCGCGTCCAGACCGTGCTGCTCGTCGATGCAGGTGATCTCGCCGGTGGTGGGATCGTACCTTACCAGACCGTAGTCGCCGTGGGTACACAGCCACAGGTCTCCCCTGCGGTCGGCCTTGATGCAGCGTATGCGCACATCCTCCATCATCTTGGACAGCTCGTTGTCGATCCTGTTGAGATGGTCCTTGTCGAGTATGATCAGTCCTTCGTCCGTACCGAGATAGAGATCACTGCCGCTGATGCAGGTGGAGTTGATGACCTGAGAGCCGATGCCTGCGAACTTGCTTATATCGGTAAAGCGGTCGGGCACCAGCTTCAGCACGCCCTGTCTCGTGGAGGTGAACCACAGGTCGCCCTCATGGTCGCGCATGATATGGCCGATGGAGTTGTCCAGCGGCACATCGTCCACCATGTGGAACGCGGAGTTCTCGTCGATATACCCCAGACCGTTGGTGGCGGCTATCCAGAGTATACCGTTGTTCTTCAGCATGGACTTGATGTTCTTCAGATCTCTGGTGGAGCGCCTGCGGGTGATGTGTATGTCCCTGTCGATGGATACGGTCAGCACCTCGGAGCCCGTGGTGCCCATATAGAACATGCCTTTGATATCGGGATCGGGATAGATCGAGTTGATGATGTCCTCGGTGCCGAAGTTGTCGGGCTCGAAGAAGGACGTGACCTTCAGGTCCTCCAGCTCGAAGAACGCACCGTCCAGCGTAAGTCCGTAGATCACGCCGTCCCTGCCCTTCTCAAGGCTGGTGATGTACTCGGAGTTGACCTGTGGGCTGTCTATCAGATGCACCTGCATATCCTGACCTACGTAGGCCAGGCCCTGAGTGGTGGCTATGATGATATTGCCGTTCCTGTCCTCGTTTATGGCACGCACTGAGTAGGAGCGCAGACCCTCTACCCTGCCATAGGTGACGATCTCGCCCTTGTCGAAGTAGGCGATGCCGTCCTCATTGGTGCCGATCCAGAGCCTGTCCTTGCTGTCTACGTACAGGCTGAACACGCTGGATATGCCCCATTTGGAATCAAAGTGGTAGAACTCCGACCCGTCATATCGCGTGAGACCGCTGTACCCGCCGATCCATATGAAGCCGTCCTCGTTCTGTGCGATGGCATTGGCCTCGGACGTGGGCAGCCCGTTGAGGGAGTCGTAGAGTATGGCGGTGTATACTGTATTCGTGCCCAGCAGGTCTCGGCGCTTGGCGGCCTCGGCATATACAGCCGGATGTATCAGGGCAAGCGTGAACAGCACGCACAGGAATGCGGTCAGGTATCGTTTGACGTTCATAAGGATCAT
>JAFYEQ010000158.1 GCA_017544185.1 Oscillospiraceae bacterium | reverse complement strand
TCGGTATGAGCTGCACCTATAGCAGTATGCTCCATCCCCAGCGGCGACAGGATATGCTCGTGTACATACTCGGTATAGTCCTGACCGCTGACCAGCTCCACGATATATCCCGCCAGAGCTGCACCGTAGTTGGAGTAGGATGCCACCTCGCCGGGACGATGGGTCTGTATGGGCTCTACGGCCCTCAGCTCATCTCCCAGCGACAGAAGATCCGCCGGATCATCCTTGAACATGGGCTCTGAGTTCTCCTGCCAGCCCGCATCGTGATCCATCAGGTTTATCATAGTGATCGGGTCGTCATACCTCAGATGACGGAAAAAACCATCCGGAAGATACTCACGTATGTCGCGGTCAAGGTCTATGAGCCCCTGCTCCCACAGCTGCATCACGCTCACCCATACGAAGGTCTTGGATATGCTGCCCCAGTCGTATACCGAATCGTCATCGGGCACCGTACCGTGCTTTATGTCTGTATGCCCCGAGCTGCTCTTGAACAATATCCTCTCATCGCTGAACAGTCCGATCTGTGCGGATGCCGTCTCGAACGTGCCCACATCACTGTACAGCATCTCAAAGCTTGCGACAGTGATCCCCGAGGGTAGCTCGATACTCCAGTTGTTTTCCGTTCCGGTCTGCTGATCCTGTCCATCCTGTACAGCGGCGGTCTCTGCGGCCTCCTCCGCATATGCGGTCGGAGCGATACACATCATCAGAGCCGCCAGCAGCGACACTATCCTTTTCATATCAAAGCTCCTTCCTGTCGTACTCTATGACCGTACATACGTATTTGTATATACATGACAGCGATGCCACAGCGATCAGCACGAGACCCTCCACCGCTCCGTCCGCAGCGTTCGACAGCTGCATGAGCAGCTGAGATGCCACTGCTATAAAGCTGTCTATGGGAAGACATCCCCTGATATACAGCACCCACAGAGCTATACATACCAGCAGTACTATCACAGGCGCGAAGTCTCTCCATATGTTCCTTTTCTTCTTGTTGTCTAACCTGATGGTACCCAGTACCGACTCGGGATCTGCGAACAGCCTGCGCAGCTCGAAGCCGATCAGGTATATCCCCACGGCGAAGAAGGCGAAGTACATGGAATTATAGTATCCCATATCCGTCTTCTCTACCCCCATCAGCTTCTTGGTCACCTCCACTGTGTCGATCGGGCCCATACAGAGCAGATCTACATATTTGTACAGCTCCAGCTTCAGCGACAGCAGCATCAGCAGATAGAAGCCGATCCCCATGATCAGGTACGCTCCGACCGTCATGATGAAGCGGGCCTGCACCAGCTCCCTGCGGGACACGGGGAGCACACAGTGCATCCTCTCGCTGTTGTATTTAGCCGCATTGTGGAACAGTAAGGACGGGAGCACGAACGCTATCAGCACAGGTGCCTCCACCCCCGCCAGCGGCGAACCGAACATGCCCAGCACGGTGAACAGGCCCACACCCAGTATCATCGTCCATTTAGCAGCTCCCTTGGTACCGTTCATCGTGATGATGTCGGTCTGTATGAGCTTTTTTATCTTTTGCAGATCCATACGATCGTACCTCTTTTACAGTTAGGAGCAAGGAGCCAAAAGCCAGGGCAACGTTCAAAACGAACGGATGCCGCCAACATCGTCATCTCCACTCTCGACTCTCAACGTTCAACTCTGTCGATATCTCAGATCTCACGCTCAGCCGTGAGCCTTGCGGCGATCTCGCCGAATACCATGCATATCACCAGTACCAGGGCATCCACCAGCGCGTAGCGTATCCACCACTCTGCAGCGCTCTGCGGATCCGGGATGTCCGCAGGCTCTATCACATGGTTATCTATAAGAGAGCCGCGCAGCACCATGAACAGCGTTGCTGCCGCTGCGGTGACTATGATGATCTTGGCCTGGTTCTCCCGTCCGAAGATCTGCAGCATCATATCCATGTAGGACATGGCAATGCAGACCACCGTGAACAGTACGAGTATGGATCCGTAGGTGATGGAAGCACTTGAGAAGGCCTCCTCTATGGCGAACGATACCGAATTCTCATAGCTCATCAGGGCTTGTCCGAGGGACAGTCTTTGTGATATGAAGGCCAGCAGCACCGCATACAGCTGGGGTATGAACAGTACCAGATAGATATACAGCGCCCGCGTCCTGACTATCAGCCCACGCTTTACGGGAAGCACGCCGCAGATCCTGTTAGTATCGCCCTTATCCTCGAACTGCCTGAGCGGTATTATGAACGTCACGCAGGCGACCATGGCGTATGCCCCCATGGACGGCGAGAAGATCAGTCCCAGCACCGTGCATACTATAGCCATCGTCACCGCCACAGGCACGCCGATCGGCGACGCCGTTATGAAGTCAAACCTCAGCAGCTTTACGATGTTTCGCATATTTATGCTCCTTTGAGATGTATACCAGTATATCATCTATGGACGCCCGCTCGTACACCAGACTGTCGGGAACGCCCACCAGACCGTCGACGGGTATCAGCGCATCAAAGCCATTGCGGTAGGAATGGAAGCCGATCAGCTTCGACTTGATATCATCGGTAAGATACTTTTCGTCACCCTTGAGCACCGCGTACATCTCCGCCAGCTCATCCTTCGCTCCTGTGTACCATACCGCACCGTCCTGGAGTATGGTAACATAGTCGGCTATGCGCTCCACGTCGGTGGTGATATGTGTGGAGAAGAGCACTCCGCAGTTCTCGTTCTCTATGAATTCGCCGAGTATATCCAACAGCTCATCTCTCGCCACAGGGTCCAGACCGCTGGTAGGCTCATCGAGTATGATCAGCTCCGCCTTGTGGGAAAGGGCCACCGCTATCATGAACTTCATCTTCATGCCCTTGGAGAAGTCGCCGATCTTCTTGTCCACAGGCAGCTCGAACTCATCCAGCCTCCTTAAGTAGGCCTCACTGTCCCAGTCCTTGTAGAAAGGCTTGAGTTGAGCCTCGATCTGCTTGGCGTTCAGATGCTGACCCAGGTACAGGCTGTCGAACACCACGCCGATGCGCTCCTTTATGGCGATGCTGTCTTTCATGCTGTCCATGCCGAACACGGTTATCTTACCGCTGTCGATATGGGCCATATCCAGTATGGAACGTATAGTCGTGGTCTTTCCCGAGCCGTTCTCCCCCACGAAGCCCATGATGAACCCCTTGGGCAGCGAGAAGCTCACGTTCTTCAGCGAGAAGTCCCCGTATGTCTTGCAAAGATCCGTTATCTCCAGTATGTTCTCCATATCAGCCATCAGCCCTCCATATATCTCTTCATCGCATCCAGTATCTCGTCGTCCGTAAGTCCCGCGTTGCGCCCGTTGCCCACGGCCCGCTCGAAGCCCTGCTCCATCTCGTACAGCAGACGCTCATGCAGCAGGTCGTTGTTCCTCGGAGCCGCAAAATACCCCTTGCCTGCCACGGATATTATGAAGCCCTCGTCCATCAGGTCGTTGTACGCTCGTGTGGTGGTGATCACGCTTATCTTCAGATCCCGCGCCAGTGTCCTTATGGACGGCAGCTGCTCATCCTCGGACACAGACCCGTTCAGTATCTGCTCGCGTATCTGCTCCTTGATCTGCTCGTATATCGGCAGGTCGGACCTGTTCTTTATGGTTATGATCATAACGTCTCCTCAACTATACTGTACATATCAAACTATATACAGTATAACACCTGTATATACAGTTGTCAATATCTTTTTGAAAAATATCAGCCAGATCTGTCGCCTTATATCCCGCTAGATCTGGTCAGATCTCACAAACACATCTCATATCCACCCCCGTGGCACCCGGTAGATCCATTTTCTCATCCCCCCTTGCATTTTTTATAAGCAGGCAGTGCCAGCAGCCGCACCCCTTGTCCCTAGC
>JAFYEQ010000157.1 GCA_017544185.1 Oscillospiraceae bacterium | reverse complement strand
TATAATATATCGTGATACAGTGTGTCAGGATATCAAGTACCCCGAAAGGAGATAAACATATGAAAAAAAGAAGATCTGCGGTCGCTGCGATGGCAGCTGCGCTGCTGCTGTCGGCAGTATGCTCGTCCGTGTCCGCGAACATACACCACTACAGCTTCGACGACGATGGCAACGTCTCATCCAAGCCCAAGTCTTCCGCTTCCTCCGATAAGAACAAGGACACAAAGGATGAGAAGGACGATAAGAAGGACACCCGCAAGTCCGAGTTGGTCATCATAGACGACAACGAGTTCTATATAGCACAGGAGAACCTGTCCACCTGCAATAACCTCCTGGATGCTACGATCAATACGGGCTACGATGCAAAGTTCCCCTCCAAGCCCTTCAAGCTCACAGACGTGACCTACTCTATCGTGGATCATAAGACCATACAGGCAAAGTTTGTAGATCCCGATGACGATGAGAAGTATGTCATCATACGCAAGGGCAAGGATACTTCCCCCGTCAGCGACGATATGACCGCTCATCCCAAGTCCTACAAGCGCACCGTGGAGAAGACCTCCGTGGTATACTACGGCAACAGCGAGAAGAAGATATATACCGTCACCTGGACCAAGGACGGTTTCAACTACTCCATAAGATACTCCAAGGGCGTGAGCATATCCTCCATGCAGAGCGTAGTATCCTCCATGATCAAGCTCAACAAGAAGGATGACTGATACCAAAGTTATAGCCCCATAATGTTTTTGATCTGTAAACATTTTGTAATACAATATATCAAAAAAATCGTTTATAGGTATTGATTCTTCCCTTTGGATGTGTTACAATAGGCTTAGTATTATTCTCTTTGTATAATGCATATCATGAAAAAGGAGTTGTACATATGAAGATGAAAAAGATCGCAGCTGTTGCATCTGCTGCTCTGTTCCTCGCTCAGCTGGGCGTGTCGGTATCTGCCGATCAGGTCGGTGCCAATCCTTATACCTCCGGCACTACCTCTACGACCAGCACTGTAGCTACCGCTACATCTACCACCACCACCACCAACCAGAACGGCAAGAGCTCTGTACCTGCCAGTGTTGCAAGCGTTAACCCCTATTATCCCGGATATTACTACAATGGCCGTTATTACTACAACGGTGGCTATTACTACAATGGCCGCTACTACTACAACGGCTATTACTATGACTATCCCTACGGATACTACTACGACTATCCCTACAGCTACTACAATGGCTACTACAACGGCTATTACTACGATCCCTACTACTATGGCTATACCTACAACTATGGTCTGCCTTATGGCTACTACTACGGCGATGCCAACTACTACAGCTACATGGGCTTCAAGACCACCTCTCAGGTGAGAAGGGACAACACCAAGGAAGTATCCAAGGGCACTCCTTACATCACTCACGCTAAGAGCTACAACGGCTGGTCCGAGCTCACCAAGTTCGCTAAGGACGCTAAGTCCGGCAACAACCTCTACATCACCCTCAACGGTGCATCCCAGATCCCCGCTGACATCATCGCAGCTGTAAAGGGCAAGGACGTCCTCCTCTCCTTCACCTGCGACAACGGCGCTGTATGGAGCATCTACGGCAAGGATGTAAGAGAGGCTAAGGCTATCGATCCCAACATCGAGTATGATATCAACTACGTACCCAAGAACCTGAAGAAGCAGGCTCGCAAGGGCACTGTAGCAGCTTATCAGGTAGGCATCACCAAGAGCTATGACGATCTCGGCACCTCCGCTTCCATCACCGTAAAGGTAGGCAAGAGCCGCGCAGGTCTCACCGCTCAGGTATACCTCTATGATGAGAACAAGGGCTCTCTCGTTCCCGTATACAAGTCCAAGGTAAAGGACAACGGTCTTCTCACCTTCGACATCACCTCCGGCGGCCCTTATTTCATCACTCTCGCATGATGATCAACACGAGGACGGTCACGAAAGTGGCCGTCCTTTTTTTGTTGGTCAGGAGTTAGGGATCACGGGAGCGTTGAACGTTGAGGGGCGAGATAGCGGGATCTATGATATCATAAGGGCACATTCTCCCTGTAGGGGGCCAATAGGTCTCCTACGGAGCGAATACCAAAATAGGGGCAGACCTATGTGTCCGCCCCTACTGTGCGAGATGGAAAGGGATCGTTTGAAAGCCCCCGATATCTCAACTCTCCACTCTCAACGTTCAACTCTCCCCATATGCTCTCCCGGCTCCCGATCCCTAATAAAAAAACGATGCTGCTCTTTCGGGCAGCATCGTCTGTATGGAGATCGTTTTACTTTATGTCTGAGATAGTTTCCTTGAGACCGGCAGCCAGTCCTGCGATGGACTGTATCTCGGAGGGGATGATGATCTTGGTAGCCTGACCGTCGGCAGCCTTTGCGAAGGCCTCCAGAGACTTGATCGCGATGACGTTCTGCGAAGGATTGGCCTCGTTGAGACGGACGATGGTGTCCGCAAGCGCCTGCTGCACGTCCCTGATGGACTGAGCTTCGCCCTCTGCCTCGAGTATCTTCTGCTGACGTACCGCATCTGCGCGAAGTATCATAGCCTGCTTCTCAGCTTCTGCCTTGAGTATGGCCGCCTGCTTCTCAGCCTCGGCGCGGAGTATCTTAGATTCCTTCTCACCTTCGGCTACCAGCACCTGGGACTTCTTTTCGCCCTCTGCCTGGAGTATCTTCTCACGTCTCTCACGCTCTGCCTTCATCTGCTTCTCCATGGCATCCTGGATCTCGCGGGGAGGAAGTATGTTCTTCAGCTCAACGCGGTTCACCTTGATGCCCCATGCATCGGTAGCCTGATCCAGCAGGGAGGTGATCTTGGAGTTGATCACATCACGGGAGGTAAGAGTGGAGTCGAGCTCCAGCTCACCGATGATGTTACGAAGAGTGGTAGCGGTCAGGTTCTCTATAGCGGACAGGGGACGCTCGATGCCGTAGGTATAGAGCTTTGCGTCGGTCACGGCAAAGAATACTACCGTGTCGATCTGCATAGTAACGTTATCCTTGGTGATAACGGGCTGCGGCTTGAAGTCTACTACCTGCTCCTTTATGGAGACCTTCTTTACTACCTTGTCGATGAGAGGCACTACATAGTGCGGGCCGGTGTGGAGCTCATCTCTGAATGCGCCCAGTCTTTCAACGACCCAGACCTGTGCCTGCGGTACGATCTTGATACCCGAGAGGAATATCAGTATAAGTACGATCACGAGTCCTATCAACAGATATTGCATGATACCTTCCTTTCTCCGGCCGCTCCCGGCCGGATCCCATTACCTATTTCCCTGACTGTCAGTGTGCTTCCCTTACAGACAGCGTAGCTGCGCCCTTGCCCGTGATGATCACGGCTGTGCCCACCTTTATGACGCTGCCGTCCTCGGAGCGTGCGCCCCAGTCAACATCGCCGAGCTTTACTCTGCCTGTGCCCTTAGCGCCGTCTATCTCCTCGACCACGTAGGCCGTCCTGCCCACGTCGTTCTCACCGTTGGTGAACACATAGGCGGACTGCGGCATGAACTTCTTGATGATCGGCTTAGTGAGCAGCAGGGCTGCGATGGACACTGAAACGAATACGAGCAGCTGGATAATGAGCGGAGCGTCGAACGCGGCGGCTATCGCTGCTGCGAATGCTCCCACACAGAACCATACCGACACCAGCGCTGTAGTCACCGCCTCGGCGACCGCTGCTACGATCAGCACCAGTATCCATAAAAACATCATCAGCATAACTTCACCTCTCTTGATAAGAATGATATCTGCTTTCTGACGCTATTATAGCATGATCTGAAAACGATATCAAGTTTTTTAGTATTTTCTAATACAATTCTAATAAAAGCCCATGGTGAAGACCTATTAGCGGTTAGATGTGCAACTGCTAACGCAGTTGCAGGGACAAGGGACGAGGGACGAGAGACAAGGGGCAAGGGACAAAGGGCAAGGGACAAGGGGCAAGGGACAAGGGACAAGGGGAAGAATGGACTTCAGTTTCTAGGGGAAACGCTGAATAATACAAGAGCGGCGGGGCAAAGGCTTCCGTAGGATGCCATCTCGCCCTACAGCATCGTTTCAAGATGATATGGCATAAACTTGATCTATTGATCGCCTACTTAGTTTATAGCTCCATGCTTCTGGCCTCTGGAGGGGCATGGGGCAGTAGTCCCCATTGGGGTGTGGCGATGGCCACACGTTCCTGGCAACTGCGTTAGCAGTTGCTTCTCTTGTCCCTTGCCCCTTGTCCCTTGCCCCTTGTCCCTTGCCCTTTGTCCCTTGTCTCTTGCCCCTTGTCCCTTGCCCCTTGTCCCTTACTATTGCATTTATTTCATACAAAAAACTATGATATTTATCCAATGTTTGTTGGATATGATATTGATATTTTCCAGCCGATGTGGTATAATAGTAGTGTATGCATCAGCATACCCTGCTATACCCTACGACCGATCCCCCCATTACCATAACGGGAGCATATATGCATTTTCATAAAAAGAGCTTCATAAACAGTCTGGTCACGCTGATATGTATGTTCAACGTGATCATAGTGGTACTGTTTATCGCCATGACATACTTCATCACCAGATCCAATACCGACAGGTCGGTACGCAACCTGCTCACCAATGCAGCGTATACCTCCTGCCGTTCCTTCGACATATTCACAGAGCAGATGTCGATCTCCATGCAGTACTTCGCACAGACTGCAGGCGCTGCCAACTTCTTCGCGGGAGAAGGCTCCGACGAGGAGATCGTGGAGGAGATACACCGTCTCGCCACCAGCTCCGAGATGATCGACAACGTGTGGTGCTTCTCATCTCAGGGCAAGTGCTTCGACATGAACGGCGAAGCCGATCCCTCCGCCCTTCTGGGCATACGCATGGAGAACTCCGCCTACTCCCTGACCTTCACCGACAGCATGGGACTGATCATGTCCTCCCGCTATTCCAAGGGCAATGACAGCGGCGCTATATACCTCAAGATCAACACCCCCGCACTGGGCGAGAACATATCTGCCACCCTTTCCAACGAGGGCGCCTTCTCCGTCATATACGACGACAAGGGAAATGTGGTATACTCCCCTCTGGGCGTGGACGCCCTGATGCAGGGCGCCGACATAAACCTGTCGGAGATAGGGCTCACTGAGACGGGCAAGATACTCCGCTTCTTCTCGGGCAAGACCCAGAACTACTTCTACTCCCAGAAGCTGTCCAACAGCTGGAGGATCGCGGTGCTCTTCGACGGCAAGGTGGCCATGGGTGACTTCTCCCGCCTCTACTCCCAGCAGGTGATCATACTCGCCTGTCTGTTCGCGCTGGAGATCATAGCTACCCTCAACTCCATCAGACATGAGGCCAAGGATATCCCCGAGATCTCCGCATCCATCGAGCAGATCTCTCAGGGCAACTACAACTTCCGCATCAACTCCACCTCGGAGAACGAGATCGGTATCATAGCCCGTTCTGTGGACGAGCTGGCCAAGAGCCTGCAGGACAAGAACGCGATCATCGAGGACTACGTGAACCTGGATGCCACCACGGGGCTCTACAACCGCTACAAGATGTACGAATATATCGAGGATCTGGCAGCGGTGCGCGAGGACAGCCGCGACCGCTTCGCCCTCCTGTTCTTGGATATAGACAACTTCAAGTGGGTCACGGAGACCCTTGGACATAAGCAGGGCGATACGTTCTTGCATGAGTTCGGTCAGCGAGTGCACCAGATCATCCCCAAGGTGTTCCGCTTCTCGGGCGACGAGTTCATCGTGGTAACGGAACTGGAAGGCGACGACTACGCCATAATGATCGCGGAGCTGATACTCAACATCCGCAAGCAGTTCATAGACCCCATAGAGCTGCTCGGTACCAAGCTCTACGCTCAGTTCTCCGTGGGCATATCCATATACCCCGACGATGCGAGAGATCTGGATATGCTGCTGCGTGACGCGGATATCGCTATGCAGAGAGCCAAGGAGAGAGGCAAGGGACATACCGAATACTTCAAGACCGCCCTTCACGAGAAGGTGCTCGGCCGCTCCACCATCGCACAGCATCTCACCCATGCAGTGGAGAACAGGGAGTTCTATCTGGTATTCCAGCCTATCGTATCCGTTGAGAACGGTATGCTCCACGGCTTCGAGGCCCTTGTCCGCTGGGAGAACCCGGAGCTGGGCTACGTGCCTCCCTCCAGCTTCGTGGACGTGGCTGAAGAGACGGGCGTGATGGAGAAGATCGGCACATGGATCATGGAGAGCGGCTGCAAAGCCCTCCGCCGCATGAACGAGCACAACAAGGACATCATCATGTCCATAAACGTGTCCGCCATACAGCTGAAGCGTGCCGACTTCATATCCAAGGTGATGCGCACTATAAGTATATTCGACATAGATCCCTCAAATCTGCAGATCGAGATCACGGAGACCTCCTTCGTGGATCTGCTCGACGGGGACAACGGCAAGAAGCTCCAGCAGATCGCGGATATGGGCGTAGCCATAGCCCTCGACGACTTCGGCACGGGCTACTCATCCTTCCAGTACCTGAAGGATATGCCCATCAAGACACTTAAGGTGGACAAGTCCTTCGTCGATGAGATCGGCTCCAAGCAGAAGGACTATCAGATCGCGTCCTCCATCATAGGAATGGTGCGCGAGCTGGGCATAAAGACCGTCGTGGAAGGCGTGGAGAGCATCGAGCAGTACAAGATCCTCTCGGGCTTCAAATGCGACTACATACAGGGCTTCCTGATGTCCAAGCCTCTGCGTGAGGATGACGCGCTGGAATTCGTCATAGAGTATGATGAGCTCCACAAGCCCAACGAGAAGAGCCTTCTGGAGAGCTCCGACAAGCTGGCAGAGGAGAAGAGGGCAAGGACGAAGTAGAGGCCGGATGGATAGGAGCCAGAGGCCGGAAAAGGATCCTTTCATTTGCGGTGGGGGCTGACACGAGGGCTCCGTAGGAGACCATACCCCTACGGGGAGGATCTGTCCCTACAAGATCACCCTTCCCGTTATCTCAACTCTCAACTCTCCCACACTCCTGATTCCTAACTAACTTTGGGGGTACTATGTACTATATCACATGCGAGGCAGCCTTCGACTCCGCTCATTTCCTGAGCGGATACAGCGGGAAATGCTCCAACCTGCACGGCCATCGCTGGACGGTGCAGGCTAAGATAAAGGGCGAGCTGTGCGGGCGCGGACAGCACCGCGGCATGGTAGCGGATTTCGGCGATATAAAGCGGGATCTGCGGGAGATAGCCGACGCCATGGACCACACCCTCATATACGAGGAGGGGAGCCTTAGAGAGTCCACCCTTGCTGCACTGTACGAGGAGGGCTTCTCGGTGTATCCCGTGCCCTTCCGTCCCACGGCGGAAAACCTGTCACGATACATATACGGGCGCATGGAGGACTGCGGCCGCTCCCACGGCTATGAGGTATACAGCGTCACGGTATGGGAGACCCCCGGCAACGGAGCGGAGTACATACCATGAAGTATCACGTAGTCGAACGGTTCGTCAGTCTCAACGGAGAGGGCGAACGCGCAGGCGAGCCTGCGGTATTCATACGTCTGGCGGGCTGTCCCCTGCGGTGCAGCTACTGCGACACGGGCTACGCCCTGTCCTTCGATGCGCCCTGTGAGCTCATGGACGCCGACGAGATCGCGGCGTATATCTCGGATACGGAGATACGCGATGTGACCCTGACGGGCGGTGAGCCTTTAGCGGCAGAGGGCATAAGAGACCTGCTCCTGCGCCTGTCGAAGCTGCCTGTGCGCGTGGAGATCGAGACCTCGGGCGCGGTAGACTTATCGGTATGCAGAGGGATAGATCCTCCGCCCGTGATCACCGTAGACTACAAGCTGCCCTCATCGGGCATGGAGGGACGTATGATCCCCCATAACTTCACGGAGCTCTCGGCAGAGGACACGGTGAAGTTCGTAGTCGGTACACCTGAAGACCTTGAGCGTGCTGCACAGATCATACAGCAGTATCATCTCACAGACCAGTGTCATGTACATATATCCCCGGTGTGGGGCAAGCTCCCGCTGCGGGACATAGCGAACTTCATAACAGAGCGCCGTCTGAACGGCGTGCGTATGCAGCTCCAGCTGCATAAGATCATATGGGATCCGAACACCAGGGGAGTATGACCCTTGGAAAGGATCGTGAACGAGCATCATCAAGGTGATATTATGGATAGAGCAGCCATAGAAGAGCATGTAAGAGGCATCATCCGTGCGATCGGGGACGATCCCGACCGTGAGGGCCTGAAAGAGACCCCTGAGCGTGTGGCGAGGATGTGCGAGGAGATATTCGCGGGGACGGAGTATACCAACGCCCAGATAGCGGATATGTTCTCCAAGTCCTTCGAGCAGCCGTCAGCTGATGATATAGTGCTGGTGAAGGACATAGAGTGCTTCTCCTACTGCGAGCATCACATGGCGCTGATGTACGATATGAAGATATCCGTGGCGTATCTCCCCAAGGGACGCGTATTGGGGCTGTCCAAGATCGCACGCTGCGCGGACATGGTATGCAGGCGTCTCCAGCTGCAAGAGCGCATAGGCGCGGATCTGGCAGAGGTGATCGAGCTGGCGTCGGGCAGCCCCGATGTGGCTGTCATCATAGAGAGCCGCCACTCCTGCATGAGCGCACGGGGCATAAAAAAGCCCGCTCTCACGCGGACCATGACCCTGCGCGGCCGCTTCAAGGACGACAACACGCTCACGTCCCGTCTTATGGACATGATGAGATAACTGTCGTGACCTGCTCATAGGGTGGATGTATGAAAAGATGTGTATGCTTTCTACTTGCATTGATCATATTCAGTCTTGGATCGCTCGGGACAGGTGTCCCCTGCGATCCATCTGTTTATGCGGCCACCACCAAGGCCGCTGCAAAGCAGAGCGCCGTGGAAGCCACCATGAGAAAGGGCTTCGAGGACTTTGAGACCAGGATCGAGTTCGTCAAAAAGGTGGACAAGTACACCAAGGAGAAGTTCGACGCCTTCTATGATGAGATCATCGCCGTCCATGACAGGCTGATGACCGAGAAGTCGTATTTCTACGTGGAGGACCACATCACCTTTGACGACAGCTATTCCCACAACGACGAGTTCCATGTCTTCCTGATCAAAAGGTACATATGCTCCAAGAAGGACTACAAGACCTACAAGGCCAAGTTCGACAAGGCGCTGAAGAAGGTCGGGGATGGTACGGACAAGAACTGGACGGATGTCCAGAAGGCGGCATATCTCCACGACCGTCTGATATCCAACACCAAGTATCTGAAGAACGGCTCCTCGCGGTATACCGCCACTCCCTATTCCGCTCTGGTGGATAAGAAGGCGCTGTGTACGGGATATTCAAGGGCGTATGCCGTACTTCTGGGAGAAGTGGGGATCGAGGCTCAGCTGGTGTCCAACAAGGATCACGAATGGGATCTGGTGAAGCTGGGCGGCCGCTGGTACCACGTGGACTGCACCTATGATGACTGTGACACCTTCGAGAGCGGTCTGGAATACCCCTACAACGTGGGGCATGAGCATTTCCTGAAGAGCGACGCGGCGCTCATCAAGCATACCGCTTACGAGCCCGCGGGGCTGGCCACGTCCTCCAGGTTCGACAAGATGGACTGGTCCACCTACAGTCCCTTCGCCTTCTACGGCAAGGGCATCATATACTACGACGGTCAGGCCGTCAAGGTATATGATACGTCTAAGAACAAGGTGACGCGGCTCTTCTCCGCCAAGGACAAGTGGGATATGGTATGGCGGGAATATCACGGCCGCTCATGGACCGACCATCATCGGTACAGAGAAGGCGGGCACGTCCACATCGTACAGCACGGCGGCGGCATCTACTACAACCTCGCTCACGGGGTATACAGATACGACCCCAAGACCGGCAAGATAGATACGGTATACACCAACGCCCGCTCCGACAGCATGATCGTATCCATATACGTATCCAACGGAGCGCTGTACGGCACCTTCTGCGACAGGGAGTTCAAAGAGAAGGACTATGTGATAGGAAAGATATGATAACTAAACGGAGCTGATGCGTGCATCAGCTCCGTTATACTATTTCTTTACTTGAGCAGCTTGGAGAACTCCAGCGCCTTGCCGATGTCGCCGTCTACCTTCAGCTTGCCGAGGGTGAAGGCTGCCACGGGGTCGAGCTTGCCTTCGATGAGCTTGTCGAAGTCTGCCAGGGACATAGTTACAGCGCAGCTGCGGTCGTTGTACTCATAGGGCTCTACGTTCACCTTGCCGTCCTTCACTTCAACGTAGAACACTCCCGGGTCGTCGCCCGTGATGTTCACCTGTACCGCCAGAAAGCCCTTGTCGGACACATCCTTCTTGGCAGCAGCGGTCTTTACCTTTGCGAGCATATCTGCAAATGTCATAGTATTTCCTCCAGTTCATATATGGATCGGTCCCTACAGAGGGGAATGGGATCTGAGCGTTCACATGGGCGCACACGTAGCTACCCGCTAGGGTAGAATGTGCTCCTACAAAGCAGAATGGGATCTGAGCGGTACCGTTATCACCACTCTTGACTCTCAACTCTCACCCAACTCCTAACTCCTGATCTCTAACTCTTAAGCAAGTCCTACCTTGCGGTATGCCTTGGAGAGGGTGCGGCGGGCGATGCTCTCAGCCTTCTGAGCGCCCTCGGTCCAGCACTTTTCAAGATAAGCCTTGTCGGCGGAGAATTCTGCGAACCTGTCGCGGACGGGAGCCAGATGGTCTGCCACGGTCTCGCCAACGGCGGTCTTGAAGTCGCCGTAGCCCTTGCCGTCGAACTCGCGTTCGATCTCATCCATGGTCTTGCCGGTGATCGCGGAGTATATGGTCATAAGGTTGTTTATACCATCCTTGCCCTCTGCGAAGCGGACACAGGTGTCGGAGTCGGTGACAGCGCGGCGGAACTTGCGTATGATCGTGTCCTTGTCCTCGAGTATGAATATGCAAGCGTTGGGGTTGTCGTCGGACTTGGACATCTTGGACAGGGGATCCTGCAGGCTCATGACCCTTGCGCCTGTCTCACCTATATAGGGCTCGGGTATGGTGAACAGCTCTCCGTACTTCTGGTTGAAGCGCTGTGCTATATCACGGGTGAGCTCCAGATGCTGCTTCTGGTCTGCGCCCACGGGCACCAGATCAGACTGATACAGGAGTATATCTCCCGCCATGAGCACGGGATAGGTGAAGAGCCCCGCGTTGATATCGTCGGGATGCTTCTCGGACTTGGCCTTGAACTGGGTCATACGGGACAGCTCGCCGAACTGTGTGGAGCATGCCAGCACCCAGTTTAGCTCTGCATGGCAGCGGTTATGGGACTGTATGAACGCTATGGACTTCTCGGGATCTATGCCGCAGGCCAGCAGCAGCGCATACGCATTGGATGTGTTCTTGCGCAGAGCGGCGGGGTCCTGCCTTACCGTGATGGCGTGCATATTAGCGATCATATATATGCAGTCGTATTCCTCCTGCAGCTTTGTCCAGTTGCGCACGGCACCTATATAGTTGCCCAGCGTGAACGTGCCTGTGGGCTGTATGCCCGACAGTATCCTCTTCTTGTTTTCCATATTTATCTCCTCACTCTTCTGTATTATCGTCGCTGTTGTCGATGAACGCCTGCGTATCGTTCTTCTTGATGAAGGATGACGCTACTGTCAGTACCGATATCACCGAGCCCAGCCCGGCGATGATGTCATCTATCGCCACGGGGACGGGGTCGGGCAGTATCGCCCACAGCGCACATATCACCGATATCACTACCAGTGCCACTCTTGTACGTGCTTTCATCTGCAATACTCCTTCGTGAGACCTCCCAGTATCTCACAGCCGCGCACCAGCTGCTCGTCGGTGGGGGTGGAGAAGTTCATCCTGAAGGATGTGGTGGGGTCGGTGGGCTGTGCCGTGAAGGCGCTGCCGGGCACCACTGCTACGGTGCGCTCCACCGCTGCCTTACAGAAGGCGGGCATATCCGTTCCCTCGGGGAGCGTTGCCCATACGAACAGGCCTCCCTGAGGATGGGTGACGGTCACCTTGTCGGAGAAGTTGTCGCGTATCCCCTGCTCCATGATGCCGTACTTGCGGCGGTATATCCCGCGAAGGGCGGTAAGATGAGCCTCGAAGTCATACTCTGTGAGTATCCTGTGGCATATCATCTGTGCCAGTATATTTGAGTGTACGTCGGACACCTGCTTGCATACCACGATCTTTGCTACGATCTCGGGAGCGGCGCATACGAAGCCTACTCTCATACCGGGAGAAATGACCTTGGAGAAGGAGCCTGCGTATACCACTCTGCCCTCGGTGTCCAGCGACTTGATGGAGGGGATGTCCTCCCCTGCGAAGCGGAGCTCACCGTAGGGATCGTCCTCAAGTATGATGAAGTCGTACTTACATGCGATATCATATACCTCTTTGCGGCGGGCGGCGCTCATGCATCTGCCCGAGGGGTTCTGGAAATTAGGTATCACGTAAAGTACCTTGATGCCCTTCTTGGCTTGCTCCTCCAGAAGATCGGCGCGTATGCCCTCATCGTCCATGGGTATGCCCTTAAGGTCCACATTATAGGAACGGAACGCGTTGAGACAGCCCACGAAGGAGGGATCCTCGGCTGCCAGCACGTCGTGCTCATTGAGGAAGGACTTGCACGTCAGCTCGGAGGCCTGCTGACCGCCGGATGTGATCACCACGTCGTCCATACCCTCATGGAACACGCCCTTCTTCCTGAGCCTGTCCTTCACTGCCTCGCGCAGGGGGGCATAGCCCTCTGTAACGCTGTACTGGAGCGCAGCTATGGGGTCTTTGGAGAGTATATCCTCGGTCACGGCGCGGATATGATCCACGGGGAAGGCGTCGGGAGCGGGGTTTCCCGCTGCAAAGGAGATGATCCCGGGCTGGGAGGTCATCTTGAGTATCTCACGTATAGCCGAGGGCTTAAGGCTCAGCACCTTGTCTGAAAATCTGTATTCCATAGTCATCTCTCCTATTTATCGTCGGTCTCGTCCTGCTTAGACCTCGTGATGAGGCCTGCTCTGTAGAAAAACCGTACCGCTGCTGCGGCAGTGACCAGAC
>JAFYEQ010000156.1 GCA_017544185.1 Oscillospiraceae bacterium | reverse complement strand
TGCGCAGCTGTTCTACAACGATTACAGCGAGTGCGACCCTACCAAGCGCACACGCATAGTAAGGCTGATCCGCGAGCTGCAGGACAAGGGCTGCCGCATCGACGGCTTCGGTATGCAGCAGCATTGGTTCGCTGCCCCCGACTACGATGAGCTGAAGCGCTCCATCGAGACCTATGCGTCACTGGGGCTGCGCCTGCACATCACCGAACTGGACGTGAACCTCATGTCCACGGTGGAGCACAACGGTCAGCGCCTGAAGCCCGGAGACCCGGGATTTGAGGAGTATATCCGCGAGGTCATGGAGCCTACTCCCGAAAAGCTGGCCAAGATCGAGGAGACATATATAAAGCTCTTCGAGGTATACCGCAGCTATTCCGATGTTATCGACTGCGTGACCACATGGGGCGTAGCGGATGACTACACCTGGCTGGACTATTTCGGCGCCTCTAAGGATGGTCCGAAGGTAAAGCAGTACCCGCTGCTCTTCGACACAGAGCTGGCTCCCAAGGCATGTGTGCGTGAGCTTATAGAAGCGGCAAGATAGCTGCGACGCGCAGATCCCATAGCAATAACTACAAAGGCACAGCCTCACGGCTGTGCCTTTTGATCATCTGTGTATAGCCTTTACGGTGTATCCCGCTTCGGTGACGGCGGATATTATCGCATCGTCGGTGACTGCGCCGGACAACTTCACCGACGCCGTGCCGGCCTTGTAGTCCGTGACAGCGCTTTCCACTCCGTCGAGCGCCATGATGGCCTTGCGTACCCGCTTCTCGCAGTGTTCACACATCATGCCCTCGATGTCGGCTACGATATCATACCCGGGAGATGTGGTCTCCGCCAGCTCCCTTCGGAGCTCTTCCGCAGCCGAGGACACATCTACCCTGTCACGATGAGCATACCCTCTGTGTATGTCCGCCAAATTCAGGCGCAATGCATTGCTCACCACGCAGAAGGACGACAGGCTCATGGCCAGCGCACCGAACATAGGCTCCAGCTTCAGCCCGAATATGGGTATCCATACCCCTGCTGCCAGCGGTATGCCTATGATATTGTATATGAACGCCCAGAACAGATCTTGCTTGATATTCCGTATAGTAGCCCTTGACAGGCGTATGGCGGCGGCCACGTCGGAGAGGGTGCTGCGCATCAGCACCACGTCTGCCGAGTCGATGGCGATATCCGTGCCCGTGCCTATGGCGATGCCCGTATCCGCACGGGTGAGAGCAGGGGCATCGTTGATGCCGTCGCCTACCATAGCGGTCCTGCCTACGGCACTGAGCTTCCTTACCACCAGTTCCTTACCGTCGGGGAGCACTCCTGCGATGACCTCATCCACGCCTGCCATATCACCTATGACCTTCGCTGTGCGTTCGTTGTCGCCTGTGAGCATGACTACAGACATACCCATATCATGCATCTGTCTCACAGCATCCGCACTATCGTCACGGATCCTGTCGGCTGCGGCTATGATGCCTATCAGCACGCCGTCACGGGCGAACAGCAGGGGCGTCTTCCCCTCATCGGACAGCTGTCCGCATCGCTCGGTATGAGCCGATATATCGCATCGGCTGCCTATGGAGCGCATACTGCCGCCTAGCACAGTATGACCGTCTATGACTGCCGTGATGCCGTTGCCGGGCAGGACCGCGAAGCCCTCGGCCTTACCGATGACTGTACCGCGGCGTTCGCCCTCACGCATGACAGCCTTGGCAAGTGGGTGCTCCGACATATGCTCAAGGGTGCATACTATACCCATCAGCTCACCCTCGGTCATACCCACGGGTATGATATCCGTGACCTCGGGCTCCCCTGATGTTACCGTACCGGTCTTGTCAAGTACGGCGATCTGGGTCTGACCTGCCCGCTCCAGCGCCTCTGCATTCTTGAATAGTATGCCGTTCTTAGCGCCAACACCGCTGCCTACCATGATGGCGACGGGTGTCGCAAGTCCCAGTGCGCAGGGACAGCTTATGACCAGTACCGATATCCCCCGTGCCAAAGCGTAGCTCATGCCCGCACCGCACAGGAGCCATACTATCACAGTGATAAGGGCGATGACCACTACGGTGGGAACGAATATACCCGCGATCTTGTCGGCTATGCGGGCTATGGGCGCCTTTGTAGCGGCTGCATCGGTGACCATCTGTATGATCCGAGCCAGTGCAGTGTCCTCTCCGACGCCCGTTGCCTCACAGGTGATAGTTCCCGTCTGATTGATCGTGGCAGCGGATACCTTGTCTCCCACGGCCTTGTCAGCAGGTATGCTCTCTCCTGTCAGTGCGGCCTCGTTCACGGCCGACTCGCCCTCACGGACGATACCGTCGGCGGGTATGCTCTCTCCGGGACGCACTATGAACACATCACCGCGCACCACTTCCTCAGCTGGGATGATCTGTTCCCTGCCGTCACGTATCACGCAGGCAGACTTGGGAGCCAGCTCCATCAGCCCCTTCAGGGCATCGGTGGTCTTCCCCTTGGATACGCTCTCCAGCAGCTTTCCCACAGTGATCAGCGTAAGTATCATAGCAGCGGACTCAAAGTAAAGCTCGTGCATATACTCATGTGTCAGCGTCGGATCTGTCATCATGAACAGGGCGTAGGTGCTCCACGCGAAGGACGCGAAGGAGCCCATGGCCACCAGCGTGTCCATATTCGGAGCACGGTGCAGTATACCCTTGACGCCGTTTATGAAGAAGCGGCCGTTGATGACCATGACGATAGCCGACAGGAGCAGCTCTGCCAGTGCTATGGCGATATGGTTCCCCTCGAAGAACGAAGGCACCGGGAAGCCCCACATCATGTGTCCCATGGACAGATACATGAGCATCAGCGTGAATACGATAGAAGCCGTAAGACGGTATACTATCGGCTTTGAGGTGTCCTCCGAAGCTGAGGCAGCAGGTGCTGCGCTGCCCTTCACATTGGCACCGTAACCCGCGCTCTCCACAGCGCGTATGATATCCTCCGATGCGGCTGTGCCTTCTACGTTCATGGAGTTTGTGAGCAGGCTCACCTGACAGGATGTGACGCCATCCACGCTGTTCACGGCTCTTTCCACAGCAGCAGAGCAGGCCGCACAACTCATACCTGTTACATCAAATTTTGTCATATCGTACTTTCTAACGGGCAGACCGCCCGTGGACAGGAGATACTTTATAAAACAATATAACACAATGAGCCGCACGGAAGGACCGTGCGGCTCTGCTATAGCTATGATCAGCTGTTTACCTTAGTAACAACGCCGGAACCTACTGTTCTGCCGCCCTCACGGATAGCGAAACGGAGGCCTTCCTCGATAGCGATAGGAGTGATCAGCTCAACGTCGATCTCAACGTTATCGCCGGGCATGCACATCTCCTTGTCAGCAGGGAGAGTGATAACGCCTGTAACGTCAGTAGTTCTGAAATAGAACTGAGGACGATAGTTGGTGAAGAAGGGAGTATGACGGCCGCCCTCTTCCTTGGACAGAACGTATACCTGACCGGAGAACTTGGTGTGGGGGTGGATAGAACCGGGCTTGCAGAGCACCTGGCCTCTTTCGATAGCCTTACGCTCAATACCACGGAGAAGAGCACCGATGTTATCGCCTGCCTCAGCG
>JAFYEQ010000155.1 GCA_017544185.1 Oscillospiraceae bacterium | reverse complement strand
GCTGCTGTTTATGCGCTTGACCTCGCCCATGGCTGCGTTGGCACGGTTGAAGAGCATATCGCTGGTCTTGCCGTCTGCGGGATAGTTGGCATACCCGAAGGATGCGCTGATATACAGATCGCAGTCATCTATGGTGATATGAGCGAGAAGTGCGTTCTCATAGCGCTTTATGGCACTCAGTACGTCATCGCTGGATGATGCTCCGCGGATCAGTATCACGAACTCATCTCCACCGGCGCGACAGATAAAGTCTCTGGTCTCTGCGTCCTCTCTGTCTGCAAGAGCCTTCCAACGCTCTGCGATGATAGACAGCGCCTTGTTGCCTGCATTGAAGCCCATGGTATCGTTGATGCTCTTGAAGCCGTTTATATCCACAGCGACTACAGTGAACATCTCTCTGCGCTTCATGAGATGCTTTACGAGCTGAGAGCAGGCGAACCTGTTGGGCAGACCTGTGAGTATATCGGTAGTCGCCTGTTTTGTGATCTGCTCCTGATAATCTGCCACTCTCTTGTTTCGAGCGTAGAGCATGATCGCGGTCACGATAAAGAGGAAATTTGTGAAGAATCCTGATATGCTGGCATAGCTATGCCTGATGAAAACGCTCAGGAACAGCATCGGGAACTGGCTCAGCAGAAGTATCAGTGAGGTTATGAAGCCCAGTTTCCGGAAGTATGCCACTAACATGATGATACATATGTTCGCAAACGAGGATAATACACCTGTGAAAGAGCTGTAAGGTACAGCAGTTCCGTTTATCATGAGCACTTCTTTAGATCTGGAGAACATGGAAAGGAAAATACTTGTCACCAGATACATAGCGAGCAGAGCTATATACACCCATTTGGGAGGATCGGTGCGGGAAGTGAGACCGAGGCCCTTGTTTTCGTCATCTATACGTTTGTTACGGCTCATGCCAACACCTCCTCCTGATCAGTATGCATCATCAATAATATACATAATGCTACTTATATATTGTACACTATTAACGAAAAAAAGTCAAGTATAACACATACTATTTGTGTAAACAGATCGTTATATTTCTATGCACAGGATAAACGACACGTGATATCCGATGAGAGCTATCCCATCGGATATCGTTTAGCTCAGCATGATGCCGAGTATCGTCAAAGCGGTCTTGCTGCTGCCTTCCGCCAGCTTGATCTCTACAGTATGGTGGGCCGTTTCCTTGCTTATAAGGATCTGCTGTGTGGCTCCGTAATTGCCCCAGCCGCCTGAGAAGTCTGCGTCGACTGTTCCCTTGCGGGCGCCGTCGATGTATACCTCATATTTGCCGCCATTACCGTCGGTCTGCTTGAGGTAGAAGAGCCCACGGCATCGACAGTCACATTCGAACTTAAGATAGCCCTCCCCTTCTGTAACGAAGTTATCGGGGAAGAGCTCGGGATATACGTAGTTTCCGCCTATCTCAAAGCCGCTGATCTCCTCGGCTTCTATACCTTCGGCACCGACGATATGTCCATCCTTGTAGTAGTCGGATGTATACGGATCTGCCGAGAAGGAAAGATCCGACGTATCTATGGATCCCCTGTCGTTATACACACCGTCCAGATAGCGTGACATGATCTGACCGATAAGCGAATGCCCTGCATCGTTGGGGTGTATATTATCGGGAGATATGGCCTTCCAATCCAGAGTTCCCGCAGCTACCTCGGGGTATACTGCCTCACGGTAGCTCAGCATGGGAAGGTCGTAGGCCTTGCCTATCTCACAGTGGGTCTCCCATAGGGACGCTCCATTGTCCTGTGTGGTGAACAGAAGTATCACCGCAGGAGCGCTGTCGCTTGTCAGTATCTTCCTTACGAGACTGTCGTAGGAGTACTTGTTCATCAGCTTGTCCGTGTCGTTGACGGAGAACTCCACCACGACTACATCAGGCTCGTAGCATAGCAGCTGGGTATCCGCACGGTGTACTCCGAGATAGGAATCGGTGCCGCCGATCCCCGCGTTGACGAAGGTGACCTCAGAGGACGGGAACTTCTCCTGCCAGTACTGATAGAAAAGGCTGGCATAGCAGTTATTGGGGCTCGAGGCAAGGCTCCCCTGAGTGATGGATCCGCCTATGGTCGCCACCGTGATCGGCTCGCCCTTCTCGGCCCTATTCATGACCGCAGCCAAACGTGATCTGTTGCCCTCGGATATGAGAGCACGGCTGTACATCTCGTCGGTGAGCCCCTTTTCAAGATCCACGGGCTCAGTGGGCACGGCGGGCGTAGTGATGGACACCTTGGTCTCCGAGGGTGCAGCCGTAACAGTTGTCTGTACCTGAGAGGTATCGGTGGGCAGTGTTGTCACTGCATCTCCTCCCGATGAGCATGCAGTCATCAGCAGGCTCATCAGGATCATGGTGATATCCTTGTATGTCATATCTCTATTACCATTCAAAAAGGTCATCCGACAATAGCCTCGTACTTTCTGCCGACTGCAGACCAGTCGAGCACCTCGAAGAACTCTTTGATATAGGATGCGCGGAGATTGCGGTACTTCAGATAGTACGCATGCTCCCATACATCCAGAGCGAGTATGGGCTTACCAAGGCCCATAGTGATCGGGTCATCCTGATTGGACGAATTCGTCACAGCCAGCTTGCCGTCCTTATCGACATAGAGCCAAGCCCAGCCCGAGCCGAACTGAGATGCAGCCAGAGCGGACAGCTTCTCGATAAGAGCTTCAGTGCTGCCGAATGTGGCATTTATAGCATCAGCAAGCTTGCCCTCGGGAGCCTTCACAGGATCGGGAGACAGTATCTCGAAGTACAGGTCGTGGTTGTAGTAACCTCCTCCGTTGTTGCGAAGAGCATTGACGAGAGCGGGATCCTTGATCCTATCCAGAGATGAAAGTATCTCCTCGGCAGTCTTTCCGGTGAGGCCTGCCTTCTCAACGGCTGCATTGAAATTGGCAGTATAGGCAGCGTGATGCTTGCCGTAGTGGGTCTCTACTGTGAGAGCGTCGATGTGGGGCTCGAGAGCGTCGTATGCATAGGGGAGCTCATATTGTTCAAACATAGTATACCTCCGTTCTGTCGTGACAGGTCATGAGCGGATCTCATTTTCTGTCTGATCTATATGATCATATCATATTTTTATGGATTTGTCAATAGATTTTTGTATATATCTCTAAAAAGTATGACGTTTCTTGACTTTTGCCCATTAAAGTGATAAAATATCATTATCATTATGAAAAGGAGCATAACTATGGATATACCTTACAAAATATACCTGGACGAGAAGGAGCTTCCCCGTCAGTGGTACAATGTGAGAGCGGATATGAAGACCAAGCCCGCTCCCCTGATAGATCCCGCTACCCATAAGCCCATGACGCTCGAGCAGCTCTCTGCCGTATTCTGCACGGAGCTGGCACGTCAGGAGCTGGATGACACTACGCCCTATATCGACATCCCCCAGGAGATCATGGACTTCTACAAGATGTACCGTCCGTCTCCGCTGGTAAGAGCGTACTTCCTTGAGAAGGCACTGGGCACTCCCGCCAAGATCTACTACAAGTTCGAGGGCAACAATACCTCGGGCAGCCATAAGCTCAATTCTGCCATCGCTCAGGCATACTATGCGAAGAAGCAGGGGCTCAAGGGCGTGACCACAGAGACAGGTGCAGGCCAGTGGGGCACAGCGCTGTCCATGGCTTGTGCATATTTCGGGCTGG
>JAFYEQ010000154.1 GCA_017544185.1 Oscillospiraceae bacterium | reverse complement strand
GAGATGAGCGGTATCACCGGTGCATACGTTGTGGTATCCGCAGATGAGGAGGTCGATAAGACCTGTGAATATACGACTTCGGAGATCATACTTCACAGGAACGATGTAAATATAGCGGCGGAGGAAGGAAGATATACCTTCGACAACGACCAGTTCAGGGTCATAATCCCTGTATACCAGAGAAAGACTCTGCCTCTGGACGTGAACATAGTCAATGCCCCTGAGGGCTTCGACGTAGAGTCCTTCAGAGAGCAGCTGGTGTTCTCCGCGGATAAGATCGACGTGGCATCACAGGATGATAAGATATCTCAGCTCACCTCGCTGACGATAGGCACGATCAATATGCGTGAGGTGGACGCGGGCTCGGTATTCGAGTTCGAGACGGGCACCTTCCTGCCCGAGGGCTTCGACGACCTGTCCAATATAGAAAAGGTCACTGTCACATGTCCCTCCGAGGGCATATCCAAGAAGCCCATATCCATACGAGGCGCTGATATACAGTACATCAACAACAATACCGACTATTCGCTGAGCACCATCACATCGGGCCTGACCCTTTACGTGGTGGGCGACAGCGATCAGATCGAACAGATCAACAAGAGCGATATATCCGCACAGGTAGACCTGGCATCGGTAGAGCTGGTGGAGGGCGTGAACCGCGTATCCGTGGATCTGGTGATATCCTCCTACGATAAGGTGTGGTTCAACGGTGTGGATGGCGTCGCCAACCCGAAGATATATGTCACGGCTGAGAACTATGAGACCAATATCGAAGAAGTACCTGCTACTGAGTAGTCTGGTATGTCTGTCCCTCTGCGGATGCCGTCATGATGTTCCCGATACGGCCGGGACGGCGCAGACCACAGAGATCGTTACGTCTGAGACGATGGTCGCAGCGCCTCAGCTGATGTATACCACGCCATACGGTACCTTCCCGATCATCGAAGAGATATGGTACCACAATGTGCATATGCTCTCGGTGCCGTCTGTACCGGGGGAGGAGCTGATGACCTCCTATCTGACAGACGACCCGGACAGGGCTGACGCGGTACGACGGGAGCTGGCAGATCTTGCAGAGCAGATCACCGAAGGATGTACCACCGACGCAGAGCGCGGCAGAGCCATTGCCATGTGGGTGGGTATGAACATTGCCTATGACTTTGACTTTGCCGACGACGGCAGCTTCCAGATCATGACCGCGGAGCGCGTACTTACGCTTCGTCGGGGCACCTGTACGGGCTTTGCGAACCTGTATTCCTGTCTGTGCAGCGAAGCGGGAATAGATACGCTCTTTATGGTAGGGGGCACGCCCAGCGACGGCATCCCGCGCTCCCGGCTCATGCTCGCCCCTGTGGACCATGCGTGGAACGCGTTCTATGCTGACGGAGAATGGCACTTTGTGGATACCACATGGATCAGTGATCTCAGTTATATCGACGGTGAGCTCTCTGGCGGAGAACAGTGCATGGATCAGTACGCTGATATGGATCTCGGCAGTATGAGCATAGAGCACCGCATCGATAGGATCGAGAAGAGACCTGCAAGGACAGGATGACAGCTATTTCCCATGACATGCCATGACAAAGGAGGTCCATGCTATAAGAGATGTGATAGTCGTCGGGTGCGGACCTGCCGGGATGATGGCTGCCATAGCGGCTGCGGATATGGGGAACAGAGTGACCGTATTCGAGTGGAACGACCGTATCGGTCGTAAGCTGGACATCACGGGAAAGGGCAGGTGCAACCTGACCAATAATTGTTCACGCGAGGACTTCTTCGCGAATATACCCACCAATCCCAAGTTCCTGTTCTCCTCGTTCTCGGCCTTCGATAATGATGCTGTGATGGCATTCTTCGAGGATGCGGGAGTGCCTCTCAAGACTGAACGCGGAGGAAGGGTCTTCCCCGTGTCAGACAGGGCGCATGATATAACGGCTGCGCTGGTCCGTGAGATGGACAGGAGAGACGTACAGATAGTCACTGCGCGTGTAAAGCAGCTCATCATAGAGGACGGACGGGTATGCGGCGTGATCGCCGACAAGAGATATACCGCCGACAGCGTGATCGTGGCCTGCGGAGGGATGAGCTACCCGAAGACGGGATCCACAGGTGACGGATACGAGCTGGCCCGGTCGGCAGGGCATACCATCGTAGAGCCCCAGGGCTCTCTGGTACCGTTGGTATGTGAGGAGAGCTTCTGCCGTGACGCCATGGGACTGTCACTGAAGAACGTGCGTCTCACGCTCACCAAGGACGGCAAGGCGGTATGGTCTGAGATGGGCGAGATGCTGTTCACCCATTTCGGCGTATCGGGCCCGCTGGTGCTCTCAGCGTCGGGGCATATGAGGGATATGAGCAGATCCTATCAGCTGATCATAGACCTGAAGCCCGCTCTGGACGAGAAGAAGCTGGATGAGCGCATTAGGCGGGATATGGCAGAGAACATCAACAAGGATCATATCAATTCATTGGGCGCACTGCTCCCCAGAAAATTGATCCCCGTAGTCGCAAAGCTGTCGGGCATACCCTTCGACAAGAAGGTCAATCAGATCACACATGAGGAGCGTATGACACTTGTGCGCATCATCAAGGGACTGACCCTCACCGTAAAGGCAAAACGCCCCATAGATGAGGCTATCATCACCAGCGGAGGCGTCTCCACCAAGGAGATAGACCCGCGCACCATGCGGTCAAAGATGGTGGAAGGACTGTATTTCGCGGGAGAGGTCATAGACGTAGATGCATATACAGGCGGCTTCAACCTGCAGATAGCATTCTCTACAGGTCATGCCGCAGGAGCTAACGCATGATAATAATACACGGTATCAATGCCCCGGTGGGGACATCACGGGAGGAGATCGCAGCGATAGCTGCGAAACGTCTCGGCGTGGATCCCAAGGGAGCGCATATACATAAGATATCCCTCGATGCACGCAAGCGCAGCGACATAAAGCTGGCTGCATCTGTGTGCTTCGAGCTGGATGCAGACACTGAGAAACGTCTGGCGGCACGCAGTGACTGCATATACACCGACGGCAAGCCCTTCGTGCCTTCGGTCGGAGGCAAGCTGGTCCCCGAGGGACGCATAGCTGTGGCGGGCTTCGGGCCTGCTGGTATGTTCGCGGCGCTGATACTGGCTGAAGCGGGCTACGCTCCTCTTGTCATAGAGCGGGGCGGTGACGTGGACAGCAGGGAACGTGCTGTGGAGAGCTACCGCAGCGGCGGCGTGCTGGATGAGAGATCCAACGTGCAGTTCGGCGAGGGCGGCGCAGGAATGTTCTCCGACGGCAAGCTGACCACGCGTATAAAAGATCCTATGTGCCGATACGTGACTAAGCGCTTCGTAGAGTTCGGTGCTCCCGAGGAGATACTCACCGCGGCTCATCCGCATATCGGTACGGACAATCTCAAGGGCATAGTCAGGCGTATCCGCGAGAGGATAGTATCTCTCGGCGGCGAGGTAAGGTCCAACAGTCTGCTGGACGATCTGATCGTTAAAGGCGGAGATCTGCGCGGCATATCCGTAAATGGCTGCACTATACCTGTCAGTGCGCTGATATGCGCCATCGGTCACTCCGCAAGAGATACCTACGAGATGCTCCTTGCCAATGATGTGGAGCTCACCGCGAAGGCCTTCGCAGTGGGCGCCAGGATAGAGCATCTGCAGGAGAGGGTAGACCGTTCACTATACGGAGATATACACGATCCGCTGCTCCCCATAGGCGAGTATCAACTGAGCTATACTCAGGGCGGCAGGGGAGTATACACCTTCTGCATGTGCCCGGGTGGCGTGGTG
>JAFYEQ010000153.1 GCA_017544185.1 Oscillospiraceae bacterium | reverse complement strand
GAGCCTTGACGCTCTTGGGATCAAGTTGGCGTGGCATAGCTTCAAGAACATACCGTCCGATCACTGCTATGCTACTTACTTCGTGCCGTCGATGGAGTTCGGCGGGCACGATCTGAGGGCGGAATACTACGATTACACCGTACAGGTGACGCTTTTGTTCAGGGACTATTTCAAGGCGGCGGATACAGACATAGAAACAGCCTTTGAAGAGAGCGTGAGGGACTGCGGGAGCTTCAGCAAGAGCTGCGGCTACGACAGTTCGAACGATCAGTTCTACACTGAGTATACATTCAAATTCAAGGAATTTTTTGACACTGAATAAGGAGTGAAAAATATGGTCAAAAGACAGACTTACTACGGCTCCGGTACTATGTACGAGTTCGTAGCGTCCAATATCAAGGACGCGTCCGGCAATGTCCAGATCCCTTCCACCAAGGAAGCTATCAAGACATTCGCACAGACCTGGGCTACCGCAGAGAGCCAGATCGGTTTTCTGAAGAACGGCTTTCAGGTAGAGATCACCACCGAGAAGCTGGAGGATCAGTCGGATCTGGGCGAGATGAAGATCACACTGATCACCAAGGAGAACGCCACCGGCACATTCGCATTGTTCAACAGCTGCGGTGAGACCCTTTCAAGGCTCTATCCCACAGCGCACACCGTGTCCGATGTAACTACCGTGGGCGGCCTTGCAAACACCACACAGGATGATCATGTGCTGCTTTTCGTTTCCGCGAACAAGAACGATGATGGTGAGCAGACCGTATTCATCGCACTGGGCAAGAACACCGAGGGCTTCTCCATCAACTGGAACCCCGACAGCGTTGAGCCTATGAGCTGCAAGTACGATCTTGTACCCTTCAACACCGCCGGCAACCTGTTCAGGATCGCAGAGGTCAGCGGGCTTCCCAATCTTCCCGTGACATCCGGCGACACGTACACGATCTCCTATATCGAGAACGGCGGCGTATGGGCTGACGGATATGAGCCTCCCGCAAGCTATACACACGATGCATCCAGCACCGATGATATCGACCTGCCTACAAGCAGCAACATCACCAAGACCGGTGCTACCTTCGGCGGTTGGTATGAGGTGAACGCTCTTACCACTCAGGTCACCGAGATAGATGTATCTGTGGATACCGGCAACAAGACGTTCGTTGCTAAGTGGACCTGATCGTGAGGTGATAACATGAGCTATGCTAACACCAAGAACTACACAGAGCAGGGCGGTGAGCGTACTGTCATAGGCGGTGAGCTGGTGTTCGAGAGGACGTCCGCGGGCGTGCTCCCCAACATGGCGACCCCTGCAGCTGATGCGAACGCGTCCGCTGTACGCTCGGCGCTGATCACCCTCGTGACGAACATGAAGGACTACGGCCTTATGGCTGCGGATCCTATGGTGCTCACATATGCGGCTGTAACGTCCGACGCGGAGGCCGACAGAGCATATAATACCGCTAAGATCGGCAGCGTGACTGTTGACAACGAGGCACACACCATCACCGTTGCGCTCTCCGAGAAGGTGAGCGCTCTCAAGGACTTCGATGCGCGCGGCGTGTGGGGCGTGCATAAGTGGCTGGGTATCGGTCTGACTGCAGGCGTGGCTCTTACGTCCCTGCAGTACAACGGCACCATGCTCACAGCTGAGGATGTGACAGAGGCCACTAACGTGGGCCTGTCTACTAACTACTTCGTGCGCTGGGTCGCTGCGGATCTGGTCCTTGCAGGGGACAACACACAGAAGACAAAGGACAAGTTCGTCCTTTGGTCCAGCGGCTACGCACAGACGGAGTACAAGCTCATCATCACAGAGCCCTCCGAGTGACGGTCTCCCGCTGAAAGCCGCTCTCACCATGGAGAGACGTGCAGTGCGGGTGAGATATGACGCGGGAGCAGGGCGACCTGCTCCCCTTGTGTCGGAGGGAAGATGAACAGATCGTGCAAGTACTGCGGGCGGGTGCATCCGAGGGGGTACAGGTGCCCGAAAAAGCCCGTGTTCCGGAAGAACAAACAGCAGAAGGACCATTTCAGGTCGACAAATGCGTGGCAAAAGGTCAGAAAAGCTGTGTATCAGCGTGACCTGGGGCTGTGCCAATGGTGTCTGCATGAGGGCAGATACACGGGGGGCGAAGAGGTACATCATATCGTCCCGCTTATAGAAGACTACGACCTACGACTGGAAAAGACCAATCTGATACTGCTATGTCCCGCGTGTCACCATGACGCGGATGACGGGAGGATAGCAGCGAAGAAATTGCGGGAGATAGCAGAGAAGAATGAGGTGAGCGAATGAACTTTGAGATACGCGACGGGCGGCTGCATCTGGCGGGATATGTCAATGCGGTGGAGCGCGACAGCAAGGTGATCATGACGGCGCGGGGGCGCTGTGTGGAGCAGGTGGCGGCGGGTGCGTTCGCGGCGTCCATGGCGGACGGCCACGAGATCCGCATGATGCTCGATCACAAGCGAAACATCGGTACCACTACCGACGGGACGCTGTCGCTCAAAGAGGATAATATCGGCCTGTATGCAGAGGCGTCAACGGATGATGAGGAGCTGATGATGCTGGCAGGCAAGGGAGAGCTCCGGGGCTGGTCCTTCGGTTTCGTGGCAAAGGATGACGAGATCGAGGAGCGCAGCGGTAAGGAGCCGCGCAGACGTGTGAAGGCACTGGACCTGCAGGAAGTCTCCATCCTGTCGGTGATGCCTGCATACAACGGCACGTCCATAGAGTGCCGCTCGTATGATGAGTGCGCACTGCCCGAGGATGTCGATATCGTCGATGACGGCGTCGATGATGGGACTGTCGAGGATGTCGAGACAGTCGACACGTCCGCTGTGGATGAGCTGAGGGCATATGTCGAGCTGATGAAGATGAAGGGGTATATCCTTCGTAAGCGCGAGGAACAGAGGGCGTTGGAGATGAGATATAACCACTATCATGATCCTGTCAATGGTCGGTTTGCAAGTGGGAAGGGCGGAGGATACGGGCTGTATTATTCAATGGGCAAGGGAAAAGGCGGCGCTGTTGTGGGGGCTGCGAGTGATCTTGTTCCTGATGCTGTAAAGCAGAAAGCGAAAAAATTCGCAAAGCATTTTGGCTTTGATGAAAATAATGTCACTGTTCAGAAAAATGCTGACGGCAATTACGAAGTTACGGGCACAAAGACAATTCACAAAGACAAAATGACGTTTTCAACAATAGGCGTTGGAGATGTTCAGGCGCACGATGAGACTAAAACACTTACATATATTTTTGATAAGAGCGGCAACAAAATCGGAATAAAGAGAAAAACAGAAGGCTCGCCTTTTTCTTTATCGCCGACATGAAGGACAGAGACCCGCGGAAGCGATTTTGAAGCTAAACACCCGAGACATAAAGATGGCACGTTTAAAGTAAAAAATAGCGGTGGGGGCTTGACAACTGATCCAAAAGGTGTTATAATATCATCCTCAGAATTTGTTAAGTCACTGAGGGGCGTTGGAAAGAATTATCCTGTAAGGTTGAATAGAGGGAATCTACCTTTTGGAAATCATTATAAACTTGATTTTCAATCAGATATAGAGCAAGCTCATGCTTTTGCTGGGAAAGGCACGAATAAACCGATAAGAAATGCGATATTTCTTGAAAATGACTATCATATCCCTGCTAAAGAATGGCAGAAATGTGCGGGTTTCGGAAACGTAATTATGAATGGGAAAAGTGAAAGAAGAGAACTGCATTGGTATGAAGCAAGAGGTGTACGTGTTGATTTGAAGATCAAACCTAAAAAGTTAAAAAAGGAGGTCGGGGCGAATGAAAGTAAAATACATCGGCGATCGTAATGATCCTTTATCATTGATGAAGGGCCATGTTTATGAATGCCTCGGCTACGAGACTTCATGGGGGCAAAAGTTTGCTATCATCATTGATGAAGATGATGATGATTATATTTATCCCGCCGAATGGTTTGAAAGGGTCAACGACGACGATAATACCGCAGACTGACATCTGCGGTATTTTTATACCCCAAACGAGATGAAAGGCAGATATGCATAACAAAGGCACGGAGTACGCGCGGATGTGCGCGAAGGCGAAGCAGGGCGGAAAGATACCCATGTACGTCATAAAGCAGGGCAAGGTGTGGGTGAAGATCCTCGACGGCAAGGACAGGACCGCGTACATCGACGAAGAAGAGGGGGACAGGATCGTGAGCTGTCTGAGGCTCATGATGCATCCCGACCTGCTTTGTCCCATGGATGAGGGACTGGAGCCCTATGCGATGTGGCTCATAATGGCGGTGTTCTGCACGAAGTCCCGGAAGACGGGGCGGAGACTGTACACTACTGCTATACTGGAGATCGCGCGAAAGAACTTCAAGACGTTCACGTCCGCCGTGATCTTCATAATATCTATGCTGTTGGAGAGCCGTTTTTCGCGGCTCTTTTCAGTTGCGCCCAACTTCAAGCTGTCGTGTGAGCTGCGTGACGCGGTGTCAAAGATCATCAAGTCAAGTCCCCTGCTATGCGATCATTTCAAGGTGTGCAAGGACTATATCTACTGCCACATCACAGACGTTAAATATGAGCCGCTGACGTACTCCAATGACCGCTTGGACGGCAAACAGGCGAACGTATGGCTGGCGGATGAGGCGGGGAACATGTCGGAATATCCCATCAGTGCGATGAGGATCTCACAGATGAAGCTCAAGAACAAGCTGGGCATCATCATATCCACGCAGTACCCGAACAACGACAACGGCTTCACGGATGAGATAGATCACGCAAAGAAGCTGTTCGACAAGGCGGAAAAGGGCAGCGGCGTGTTCGCGCTGCTGTATGAGCCCGATCCATCGCTGATAGAGCACTGGGAGACCGACGACCGAGTGCTGTATCATGCGAACCCGACAGCGGTGAACTTTCCGGAGACGCTGGACACGCTGCGGAACGACCGCACCATGGCCATACTCTACGAGGGGAAGCGTCAGGAGTTCCTGTGCAAGGAGTGCAATATCTCGTACAAGGGCATAGGCTCCGCGGGGTATATCCCGATCGACGTTGTGCGCAAATGCCGCGTTGACAGCATCGACTGGGAGGGGCGCACGGTCTACCTGGGCGTGGACCTGTCACAGACAGATGACAACACGGCGGCGGCTATGGTGGCATACGATCCCGACGAGGATATGATCTATGCAAAGGTGACGGGGTTCATCCCGAAAGAGCGTGTGGAGACAAAGACACAGGCGGAGAGGTTCGACTATAAGAAGGCGATACGTCACGGGGACTGCTATGCGTGCGGTGACACGATCATAGATTATGGCTTTGTAGAAGACTATCTGCTGAGCATCGAGCGGGACTTCGGCGTGATGATACAGGGCGCAGGGTTCGACCGATACAACGCGATGAGCACCATGCAGAAGCTGGAGAGCGCTGACGATCCGATCGAGTGCACAGAGGT
>JAFYEQ010000152.1 GCA_017544185.1 Oscillospiraceae bacterium | reverse complement strand
CGATGATCGTGTCGCGCACGAACATATTCTCGATCTGGGAGTGGTCTCTTTCTGCGGCCGCAGCCCTCGCGAAGCGGCGGCGGAGCTTGCGGTCGATGTCGTTGTACAGATCGCGCACATAGGCTATATTGTTCTTGTCGCAGCGGCGTATCAGCCATATGTACATGACCTCATGCACTGCGTAGATACGGCACATCTCGGCCAGTCTGCGAAGCTCCGTAGAGGTCAGACGGCGCAGATGCTCGTATACCTTCTTGCCTGTGTGCTCATCGGCCGCGGACTTGACGTACAGCTCATCTAGGAGCGTGATGCACTCGCTCATGTTCTTGGCTATGGACTCATCGGTCTTGTCGGGAGACAGGGCGATGATGTACGCGGATATAGCGGCCTGTACGGCATCTATGGGGCCGTCCAGCAGTTCGGGCGCCTTGAACTCCCTCATATCGGCAAAGCACGAAGGACGGAGTATGAAACGTGTATCAACGGTCATATCTCTGGGAGGCGCACCGATCAGGTCGGACACGGCCTTCTCCACGGATCTTACGCCCAGCTGGTATACATCGGCGCGTATGGTAGCCAGAGGAGGATATATCTCGCGGGATATGGGCTGGTCGTCGTAGCCTACCACTGCGACGTCCTTGCCCACTTCCAGACCTCTTTCGGAGAGGACCTCGTATACTATGGACGCGATGACGTCGCTGACGCAGAGTATGGCGTCCAGCTCCGGATTGTCATCCAGCAGCTGCTCTACGTCTGTCAGGCACTGATAGCTCATATCGCAGTTGCGTATATAACTGTCACGCTCCTCAAGGCCGTTCTCTGCGATCGCAGCCCTGAATGCGGCGGTACGCTCTATGCAGTCTAAGTTCTCCGGGTTGCCTGCCAGCAGACCGATGAAACGTCTGCCGTGGTCGGCCAGATACTTGACCGCCTGATGTATGCCGGATGCGTTATCAAAGCCCAGCTTCGGCGTGTCACCTACGCTGGAGCACAGGGTGAGCATAGGAGTGTTCTCATACGCCGCAAGGAACTTCTTCATATCCTCGTTGGTGCCCTTGTACATGATGGAGCCTGTAGCCGCTATGATATAGTCGAAGCGGGCAGCGGCAGCATAGTCGAAGAGCACGTTGAACTGATACTCATAATGTCTGTCGTATAACTCATTTGTGTCCTGGGCACCCAGATAGCTGCCCGGTATGATAGTGAGGTTCGCGTCGAGCTTGCGGGCTGCTTCGATAGCGCCCCTTGCCAGCTCTTTGCTGAAATGATCCGTCAGCTTTGCTACCAGCAGAGCTATATTATATCGCTTCATAACTATCCCCTCTGTCTTACATCATCAAAGAGATCAGATCCCCAAGATCTGTTTGGATACGATACCATTATCTATTATAACACATATCTCCGTAAATTTCAATACCATATACGTCATTTTTCATAAAATGATCATTTTATGTCATGGGGAGCGCTGACATACGGGCGAACTATTTTGCCGTTAGCTCTTGAAATCGGCTATGTGATGTGGTATAATAGAATGGTATCAATCAAGGAAGGGAGTTTTTATCTTGTCAACATCGGTACTCACCATACTCATCACCATAGTGGTCTATATGGGCGCTATGGTCACGATAGGTGCTATATTCTCAAAGAAGAACGACAGCGTAGGCGACTTCTATCTGGGCGGACGCAGACTGGGCCCCATAGTATCTGCCATGAGCGCAGAGGCTTCGGATATGTCCAGCTATCTGCTGATGGGCCTGCCCGGCCTTGCATATCTCTGCGGTACTGCAGAGGTGGGCTGGACGGTCATAGGTCTGGCCGTGGGCACATACCTCAACTGGCTGCTGGTGGCCAAGAGACTGAGGGTATACTCCCAGAAGTGCGGCTCCATAACCATACCCGACTTCTTCTCTGCCCGCTTCCGTGACAGCAGCCGTGTGCTCATGGCGCTGTCGGCACTGATCATACTGATCTTCTTCGTGCCCTATACAGCATCGGGCTTCTCGGCCTGCGGTAAGCTGTTCCACCAGCTCTTCGACTGGGACTACCACTTCGCCATGATCTTCAGTGCCATCGTCATAATCGCCTATACCTCTCTGGGCGGCTTCATGGCAGCCAGCTTCACGGACCTGATACAGTCTATCGTAATGACCACTGCTCTGGTGATACTCGTGGTATACGGTGTGTCTACCGCGGGCGGCATGGACGCAGTGATCGCCAACGCAAAGTCCATACCCGACTATATCGCCATGTCTACCACTACCACCAACGGCGTAGTCGGCGGTGAGCATGTGGAGTTCGGCTTCATCTCCGTGGTATCCACTCTTGCATGGGGCCTGGGCTACTTCGGTATGCCTCATATCCTCCTTCGCTTCATGGCTATAAAGGACAAGGACAAGGTGAAGATCTCCCGCCGCATCGCATCCATATGGGTAGTGATCGCTATGGGCGTGGCAGTGCTCATAGGCCTCATCGGCAACGCGCTCACCAAGGGCGGTATCATAGAAGCCCTCACCGACTCCTCCCAGTCTGAGACCGTAGTGCTCAAGATGGCTATGGTGCTCAGCCAGCACTCCATACCCGCCGCTCTCATAGCAGGCATCATATTCGCAGGCATACTGGCATGTACCATGTCCACATCCGACTCGCAGCTCCTGGCAGCATCGTCCTCCATGTCGGAGAACCTGGTCAAGAGCGTGCTGGGCATCAAGCTCGACGAAAAGATGTCTATGATCGCAGCGAGAGTAGTGCTCTTGGTCATCGCGTGTCTGGGCGTCATACTCGCATGGGACGAGAGCTCCTCTGTGTTCCGTGTGGTATCCTTCGCGTGGGCAGGCTTCGGCGCTACCTTCGGCCCTCTCATGCTGGTGTCCCTGTTCTGGAAGCGTGCCAACAAGTACGGCGCGTGCGCAGGCATCGCAGTGGGCGGCGTGATGATATTCGTATGGAAGTTCGCGATATCCAAGCTCAGCCCCATATTCGCTATATATGAGCTCCTCCCCGCATTCATACTCGCTCTCATCACCATCGTGGTGGTATCTCTCGTTACTCCCGCACCCGATAAGGAGATCACGGACGAGTTCGATGAGGTGAGCGCTGAGCTCAGCAAGTAAGGGAGCATGCTCTCTGAGGGCAGGCCCTTCGTACCCGATAACATAAAGGAATACTATGAACAGATATTATAAGACCCTGGAGCTGGACAAGATACTGTCTATGCTGGGGGAAATGGCGGAGAACGAACGCACCGCGCAGCTGGTGCGCGAGCTCACGCCGTCTAGCGACCTTGACGCCGTAAGGCGTGAGATGGACAAGACGGCCGCAGCCTTTGAGCTGGCCGTAAAGAACGGCACCGCTCCGTCATACAAGTATAAGGATATGAGCCTGCACATGGACAGAGCGCTCTCGGGCGCGTCACTGTCCCCGGGCGAGCTGCTGGAAGTGGCTCAGATGCTAAGGCAGATAGGCTCCATGTACAACTACCGCAGGGATGCGGACGTCAATACCGGGGAGACCGTCCTGGATGAGATGTTCATGTCCCTCACGCCCAATGACTGGCTGGAGCAGAAGATACGAAATGCCATCATCTCCCCCGAGGAGATCTCCGATACCGCCAGTCCGGCGCTTGCTGACATACGCCGCAAGATCGCCCGTGCCGGCATACGCATACGTGAGAGCCTTGACAAGATGCTCAAGTCCGCAGAGGTGCAGAAGACCCTACAGGAGAACATCATCACCGTCCGCGACGGCAGATACGTCATACCCGTAAAGGCAGAGCATAAGGGAGCGGTGCGCGGCATCGTCCACGCTGCGTCGGCATCGGGCAACACGCTTTTCATCGAGCCAGAGGCAGTGGTAGAGGCAAACAATGACATACGCGTGCTGGAAGGACAGGAGCAGGCGGAGATAGAGCGCATACTGGCGGAGCTGTCCTCCGACTGTGCTGCCTGTGCGGAGACGGTCAAGCGCGACTATGAGACCGTGTCGGAGCTGCTGTACTACTTTATCAAGGCGGAGCTGGGCGCAAAGATGAACAGCACCGTGCCGCAGTTATCCGATGACGGTATAACGGATCTGCGCAGGGCGCGTCATCCGCTGCTGGACAAGCGCACTGCGGTCCCCGTGGACATAAAGCTGGGCGAGGGCTATGACGCGCTGATCGTCACGGGTCCCAATACCGGCGGTAAGACAGTGCTCCTGAAGACAGCAGGTCTTCTGACAGCCATGGCTATGTGCGGGCTCATGATACCCGCGTCCGACGGGTCGAAGATCTCCGTGTTCGACCATATACTGGTGGACATAGGCGATATGCAGAGCATAGAGGAGAGCCTGTCCACGTTCTCGTCCCATATGTCCAATATCGTGGATATACTCTCCAAGGCCGACGGCAGATCTTTGGTGCTCTTAGATGAGCTGGGCGGCGGCACCGACCCCGTAGAGGGCGCGGCGCTGGCGGTATCAGTGATAGAGCAGCTGATGGCTCAGGGAGCGAAGGTGTTCGTCACCACCCATTATCAGGAGCTCAAGGTGTTCGCCATGGGCAGGGATGACGTGATGAACGCATCCTGCGAGTTCGACGAGGCAACTCTGCGTCCCACGTATCGTCTGATCATAGGTGCCCCCGGCAAGTCCAACGCATTTGAGGTATCCCAGCGTCTGGGCGTGCCTGCGGGCATCGTGTCCCGCGCAAGGGAGCTGGTCAGCGAGAACAATGCCCGCTTCGAGGAGGCTGTTGCTAATCTGGAGAGGGCGCGAAAGGAATTTGCCGAGAAGACCGCCGAGACAGAGCGTATCATGGCGGAGCAGAAAAAGGCTCTCGAGGAAGCCGAGGCCGAGCGCGACAGACTGTATCAGTCCCGTGAGGCGGAGCTGGAGAAGGCAAGGGTACAAGCGATGCGGATCATAGAGAACTGCCGTCTGGAGTCCGACAAGCTGCTCGACGAGCTGGCCGACATACGCAAGGCACAGAACAAGGAAGAGTTCCAGCGCCGCGCTGCCGAGGCCAAGTCCCGTGCAAGATCCGCCATGGACCGCATGTACACCGAAGCTAACCCGATCAACAAGCGCGAGGAGGCGGCGTACACACCTCCAAGGCCCTTCAAAAAGGGCGATACCGTCATGGTGACGGATCTGAAGAAGACGGGCGTGCTCTCCGGCACCCCCGATGTACACGGCAACGTATTCGTCCAGATGGGCGTGATGCGCACCAAGACCAATATATCCAAGCTGCGCCTCATAGAGCAGGAGAAGCCTGCACAGCGCAAGGGCTCATCCAGCCGTTCTCAGGTGACGGGCAAGCAGGAGCGGCGCGGATCGCTGGAGCTGGATATACGCGGCTACGCAGTGGACGAGGGCATACTCGAGACGGATATCTTCATCGACAACGCTGTCATGATGGGGGCGGGCATAGTCACTATCATACACGGCAAGGGCACCGGCCAGCTCAGGCAGGGCATACAGCGCCATCTGAAGTCCCATCCCTCGGTCAAGTCCTTCCGCGACGGAGTCTACGGCGAGGGCGAGCACGGCGTCACTGTGGTCGAGCTGAAGTAAGAGAGATAGATGACATTGGTGCTGATATGCTTGACAATGTAATACATTTGTGTTATACTGTAATATAAAGGAGGTGCTGTTATGGCGCAGACGACATTTACGGTGCGCATGGATGCAGATACCAAGACTGCCTTCAGCGAGCTATGTTCTAATATCGGTATGACTATGAGCACTGCGTTCAGTATATTTGCCAAAAAAGCGGTGTCTGAGCAGCGCATCCCCTTCGAACTCACGGCTAATGCCGATCCGTTCTACAGTGAGAGCAATATGAAGCATCTGGATACGGTGATCGAAGGTATCGAGAACGGTACGAGAGAGCTCACAGAGCACGATCTCATAGAGGTAGACGAATGAAGCTGAAATGGGACGAGGATGCGTGGGAGGACTATCTCTACTGGCAGGGGCAGGACAGGAAGACGCTCAAGAAGATCAATACT
>JAFYEQ010000151.1 GCA_017544185.1 Oscillospiraceae bacterium | reverse complement strand
GGGTATCTGCCTTATGTATGCGCCCCATTGATATCTATGTGTGCTCCCTGTGGGATACCGATACATATGTGTGTTCCGGATCTTATCATTTTCCGTTCTTGCTGTCGTTGAACCTGAAGCGGTTGAGCATCTCATTAAGGTTCTCGAACTGGCCGGAGAGCTCCTCGGATACGGCAGCGTTCTGCTCGGCGGTGTCGGAGTTCTCGCTGATGCGGCTGTTGATCGTGGACATTCCCTTGTTGATATCGGCCACGGCCTCAGCCTGCTCGCCTGCGTTGCGGGCGATATGTTCCACTATGGAGGTAGCCTTGCCGATCATCTTCGCCACGTCGGCCAGATCCTGCTCGGTCTCCTTTGCAAGGCGGGCGCCGTTCTCTACGGAGCGCAGGGAGTTCACGATAAGGCTGCGGGTCTGTGTAGCTGCCTCAGCGGATCTGAGCGCCAGAGAGCGTACCTCATCTGCGACTACTGCGAAGCCCTTGCCCGCATCACCTGCACGGGCTGCTTCCACGGCGGCGTTGAGTGCGAGTATATTGGTCTGGAAGGCGATATCGTCGATCACGTCGATGATAGTCTCGATCTGTGCGGAGGTCTGTTCGATATCGTTTATAGCAGCCATCATCTGACGCATATTCTCAGCACTGCGGGTGGAATAACTGTCGGCAGCGGTGGTCATCAGACGGGCGTTGTCTGCCTCGCTGGCGTTGATGCGTATCTGCTCACTGACAGCCTCCAGGCTGTGGGCCAGCTCATCGGATGCATCAGCGGCCTCTGTGGAGTTGCGGGAGAGGGACGCTGTGCCGTCGGACACGCTGATGGAGCAGGTATTCACGGACAGGGCTGCACGCTGTACCTCACTGAAGGTGGCGGAGAGAGAGGAGAGTATCTTATCGAGAGATACCTTCAGGCTCTCAAAGTCGCCCTTGTATTCAGCCTGAGGGCGTACCGTCAGGTCGCCGTCCGCCACGGCGGAGAGCACCCGCTGTATGTCCTCGATATAGGCCCTCATGGACTTGGTGACCAAAGAGAGGGACTTTAGCAGATACAGGGTCTCGTCGTTGCGGGAGGTGCGGGGAGTGGGCGATGTAAGGTCACCGCGGGCCAGCTCTCCCATGCGCTTGGATGCCATGGACATGGGCTCGGTGATCTTTGCTGCGATCAGTATGGCGCATACCGTAGCCAGCGCTATGGAGAGCAGTCCCACTACGGGGACCACGAGCATAGCCGTTATGAAGCCCTTCAGTACCTCGTTGTACGGCAGCAGCACCATAACGTAGAGGGTGTCGTAGTGTTCTGTGGTAGCCCAGCCTGCGAAGTACTTGGTGCCGTTTATCGTGATGAGGCGCTGATCATCCTTAAGACTTATCATTTCGAGCGCCTTGTCGAAGGTAGTGGTGGGAGGATCGACCTCCTTCATGAACTCTCCCAGCTCCGCGTAGCCCGGATCGGTCTCTCCCAGCTCCACGACATTGGTGCCATTGGTGACGATATCGCTGTGTGTATCGCACACCACCAGCCCCAGCTTGGTGAACACGAAGCCTATACCGTTGTATCGTCCCTTCTCCTGCAGGTCCGTGAACAGATGATCCATGAACCCCGGGTTGGAGTAGATATCGGCATTGGCTATGGCTGACGAATACGACGCGGTCAGGAGCATCACGTCATCCAGCGCGGTCTGGCGGATCTGCGCGAACAATATCAGCTGATTGATACCGGTGGTGACCAACACAGCCAGCCCCACGGCTATGGACGTGAGGCGTATTATACGAGCTATGATCGTGGTCTTGCGGCCGATCTTTTTGTTCTTTTTTGTGTCGTTGATAGTATTATCGTTCATATCGTGACCCTGATCTGTCGGTAGATATACTTATAGATGATATCATTATATCACATTGACAAGGGCCGTTTGTTAACTCTATGTTAATAAAAGATTACAAAAGGGCCGTCTATATGGAGCTGTGATATGCCGCGGATCTGTTTGTGTTGCCTATTGCTTTTTTCGTGAGGATATGCTATAATAGAAGTTGGGTGCGGCATCCATGGCTGCACAAGGATAATATCACAAGGCCATAAGGACAGATGATATGGATATAAAACGGATCTTGGCGGCAGCAGTGATGCTGTTGGTCGGATGTGCTCCCGCATCGCAGGCGGCTGCTCCCCGTGAGGATGTGGATCGTACCGAGATGGACGATGCGGCGGTAACGCTGTCGGAGACCACTTCTGCGGCTGTATCGGAGGATACTGCATCAGTGACCGAAGAGACCACGGTGCAGGAGACGACATCACAAGAGACACGGGAACAGGAGACAGCACGAGAGACTACAGCGGAGACAGAAGCACCCGTCACCGAGAGGACGGCTGTGAGCACCATGCAGGAGCTTCTCCCCGAGTATGAGCCCGTAGCAGAGGACGCGGGGAACGTCCTCACGGACATAAGCCTCCGGGCCGACAAGAGAGAGCTCATGGTGGGCGAGGGTAGTGCCGAGGTGATATGGTATGCGGAGCTACCCGTCAGGTCTGAGCCCGAGACAGTGGGGCTCGTGGACGCAGATACAGGCGAGGCCGCAGCGGTGCTGTGCGATATAGCCGACTATGAGCGCTACGGCGGCGATATAATGGGAGACGGCGTGTACAATTGCCGCTTCACGGTGGATACGGATATAGACACCGACAAGGACGTGTCCGAGGATAAGACATACCGCTACTATGCGGAGTTCTCCGATGAAGAGGGGGTACACCGCTCGGAGATATTCGAGATAAAGGTATATGAGCCCTTCACCGATAAGGAGTTGGGAGATATGCAGGCGGTCAAGGAAGCAGTACGCGGCCTGATGGAGGACAAGACGTTCAGAGCGCTGGATACCGATGCCAAGCGGGAGCAGATGATGGCGCTGCTGGATGGACTTGCCACAGAGGGCACCAAGGAGCGTCCGTACCCGCTGATACACGAAGAGATATGGACCGACGGGAAGGATATGATATCCTATACCCATCTATGCGGGGTGAGCAGCGGTATAAAGCTGGAGCCCTTCGACCCCATGATGAACTGAACGAGCATCCGCTCAAAAAGGGATGATATTATGACTTATCTTGACAATGCTGCTACTACACGGGTATCCGAGACTGCTGCTCAGGCGGCTATGGATGCTATGCGCGAGACCTACGGCAATCCTTCCTCCCTCCACCGTATGGGACTGGATGCGGAGCTGATAGTGACGGACGCACGCAAAGCCATAGCCAAGGCGATATCCGCCCCCGCGCCCGAGTCGATCACGTTCACGTCGGGTGCCACCGAGGCAAACAATACTCTCCTCCTTGGTGCCGCCAAGACCTACGGGCGCCGCAAGAACACCATCGTTGCTACGTCCATAGAGCATCCTTCCGTGGAGGAGACGCTAAAGGTGCTGGAGCAGCAGGGCTACATCGTCAAGCGTGTCAAGCCCCGCGCCAACGGCAGTATCAGTCTTACCGACTATCTTTACGCCGTGGACAGCGACACCTTCCTTGCCACGTGCATGTACGTCAACAACGAGACGGGCGCCGTGAACGACGTGGGGGATATATTCTCCTCCGTGAAGCTGAAGTGTCCCGACTGCATCACCCACACTGATGCGGTGCAGGCTTT
>JAFYEQ010000150.1 GCA_017544185.1 Oscillospiraceae bacterium | reverse complement strand
TATCCTCGGGATCCTCGGTGTTGTCGAGTATATCGCGGAGAACGCGGTAGGATACCAGCTCGTTGATGCCGTACTCGGAAGCGTCGAAGTCTACATATCCGCTGATGTCTACCATGCCGTTGCCGATGATCTTGATGAAGTCAGCCTCGGGCACATCGTCGGATATCACCAGTTCCTCGGAGACAGCGTGGGTATCCTTGTGATCCTGCTTGTGGTCTGCGAGTATGGAGACCTCCATAACGCCCGCCTGCTGTATCATCTCAGCCTTCTCGCGGGTGATGAGCTCGCCCTCCTCGGCGATGATCTCACCGGTAGCGGGGTCTGCCACGGGCTCTGCCAGCCTGTGTCCCTTGAGGCGGGATGCTATGCCCAGCTTCTTGTTGTACTTGTAGCGGCCGAAACGAGCCAGGTCGTATCTCTTGGGGTCGAAGAGGAGCTGATCCAGATGGCTCTTCGCGCTCTCGGGCGTGGGAGGCTCACCGGGACGGAGCTTCTTGTATACCTCGATCAGAGCGGACTCAACGCTGCGGGTCACGTCCTTGCTCCTGATCGTAGTGGTGAGGCGCTTGTCGCTGCCGAACTTCTCTGCTATCTCCTCGTCGGTGCCGATGCCGATAGCCCTGATGAAGGTAGTGATGGGTATCTTGCGGTTCTTGTCGATGCGGACGTATATAACATCGGATGCATCTATCTCATACTCCAGCCATGCGCCCCTGTTGGGGATGACGGTGGACTTGAAGAGGGACTTGCCGCTCTTTTCGTCTGTATCGCCCACATCATAGTATACACCGGGGGAACGGACGAGCTGTGATACCACTACACGCTCCGCACCGTTGATGACGAAGGTGCCGCTCTCGGTCATTATGGGCAGGTCGCCCATATACACGTCCTCGCTCTTGATCTCGCCTGTGGTGCGGTTGTAGAGATTGGCTCTGACGTTGAGCTTCTTTGCGTAGGTAACGTCTCTGTCCTTGCACTCTGCGATGGTGTACTTGGGCGTGTCGTTGAGGTAGTAGTCCCCGAAGGTCAGCACGAGATTGTCGTTATGGTCGGTGATCTCGATGTCGCTGAAGACTTCCTTGAGGCCCTCGGTGAGGAACCAGTCGTAGGAGTTCTTCTGGATCTCGATCAGGTTGGGCATGGGGATGACTTCCGAGATCTTGCCGAAGGACATTCTCGTGGTCTTTCCATGCTGTACGGGCGTTACATTCACCATAGGCATTTACCCTCCAAAGTATGTTCATGCTTTCTGCGAAGCTTCTATCATATGAGCCGTCGGGCCTGCAAACGGCGCTCCAGTGCGCATCGGGCAGCGATGCGTGACGAGCCGTCCCGTTCATGTGCAGCCTGTCTCCGCTCATAGTAAGTCATTCTTCTATTATACGTCATAACAAAACAAAAGTCAAGGCAGATGTGCATCATCTTCGCATCTTCTATCTTTTAGACAAAGGGGAGGGCGTTTTGCCCGAAAAGTTTGGCGGTCAAAACGTAGAAATTTCAAGGCAAAATTTGTGCAGATCTCACAACGTGATCAGACCTTCCCGTGGAGTGCGTCCCGCAGCCCTGTGACATTGGTTTTTTTGAACAAATTATGCGAAAGGTATTTACTTTTGCATTTTAATGTGGTAAAATATAAAAGTCGGAGAAAGGGAGACAAGACAGAAGGGGCGCACACAGGTGCATCCCCGTCAGCCGACTGACATCGATCACTTAAAAAGGGGCATATGTCATGAACGATAACACCGAGATATCTATGGATCTGCTCTATGAGGCGATCCTTTGTTTGAAGACCAAGGAAGAATGTGCTGAGTTCTTCAGCGATCTGTGTACCCCGCTGGAACTGAGCTCCATATCACAGAGGCTGGTAGTCGCGAAGCTGCTGGGCGACAGGAAGGTGTACAGCACCATCGCCAGAGCTACGGGCGCCAGCACCGCTACCATATCCCGCGTCAACCGCACCATCAACGGCAAGTACAGCGGCAGGGGCTATGAGATAGTCCTGGAGCGTCTTGCGGAGAAGGGCATTGAGCTGGATATGGGCGATGAAGCATGAGCTACGGCGTATTCGCCCGCTTCTACGACTCGCTGACCGACGACGTAGAGCGGGATATGATAGCGCACTTCATCGATGACGCCGTGGAGCGCTTCGGCACGCGGGGAACACTGGTGGATCTGGGCTGCGGCACGGGAGCCATGCTGCCGGCGTACGATGGCATGGGCTATGATGTGATCGGCGTGGATCTGTCGGAGGATATGCTGGCCGCGGCGTTTGACAATATCATGGATGCGGGCAAGAGCATACAGCTGGTATGCCAGGACATGACGGAGCTGGAGCTGGGCTTTGAGGCGGACGTGTTCGTGTGCGTGCTGGATGGTATATGTCACCTGCCCGACAGGGACGGTATAGCCCGTGCATTTGAACGTATAGCCATGTGGAGCCATGAGGGGACGCTGTTCATATTCGACATGAACACGCCCTACAAGCATACGCATATCCTTTCGGGGCAGACCTTCGTGTACGACACGGATGACGTATACTGCGTATGGCAGAACAGCGAAGAGGACGACACCGACGGCGATCACAGGATAGATATGCTCTTAGATCTCTTCGAGCCCGACGGGGTCGTGTACCGCCGCTATGAGGACGAGCTGTCGGAGATAGCTCCGGATCCGGATATCGTCGATGATATGCTGACACAGGCAGGCTTTGAGATACTTGGCAGCTATGATGGGTATACCGATCGACCCGTCACGGACACCACCGAGCGCATTGTGCGCATATGCCGCTGCGGCACGAGACGCTAAGAGCCATGAGCCGCAGGGGCGGTCGGCGTATAGAGCGTATAGACAAGAAATAAAACAAGAACAAGGGTGATGGTATGTATCTTTCGGATGATGACAATAAAGTAGCCGGTGCCATAGGCGCACTGATAGGTGCGCTGCTTGGCATAGGCATCTGGTGCCTGATAGGGCTCTTCGGCAAGATCGCGGTGATAGGCGGCTTTGCCATATGCCTCGGCACTCTCGGCGGGTATCTGCTGTTAGGACAGGGCATCAGCCGTAAGGGGTTGGTGATATGTCTGATCATCGTGCTGGCAGCGGTGTACTTAGCCACACGGCTCAACTACGGCATACTGCTGTACCGTGAGATGGAAGGGGAGCTGACCTTCTGGGAGTCCTATACGGGGGCTATGACGATCATCAAGTCCTACGGCGAGATGGGCTCGTTCCTCAAGGATCTGGGCTTCGGCTACCTGATCACCATAGGCGGTGGCTTCGCTCTCCTGTATAAGCTGGGGATCCTGGAGCAAGATTAAGAGAGGGACCGGATCATGAAGATAGTACGTACCATATCCCATGACGGCAGCGTGGTGGCTACGGCCTGCGATGCCCGCGACATGGTGAGCGAGATAGAGAAGATACACAAGACCTCGGCGGTCACTACCGCTGCGGCGGGAAGGCTGGCCATAGCCGCGTCTTTGATGGGCATAGGCCTGAAGGACAAGGAGGACAGCCTGACGCTCCGTATCAACGGCGGCGGGCCTGCGGGCACGATCATAGCCGTGGCAGACTATCTGGGCAACGTGAAGGCCTATGTGGAAACGCCTGTGGTGGAGATCCCCCTGAACGCCAAGGGCAAGCTGGATGTAGGCGGTGCTGTGGGCACGGACGGTACTCTGTCCGTCATAAAGGATCTGGGATTGGGCGAGCCCTACTCGGGGCAGATACCCATAGTCACAGGTGAGATAGGCGACGAGGTGGCAAGGTACTTCGCCATGTCGGAGCAGATCCCCACGGTGTGCGGCGTAGGAGTGCTGGTGGCTCCCGACCTGACGGTAAAGGCGGCGGGCGGATACCTGATACAGCTGCTCCCCTTCGCGGACGACAGCGTGATAGACACCATCGAGAAGAACATAAACTCACTGCCCTCCGTCACGGAGATGCTGACCACGGGCTATACCGCGGAGGCCATGGCAAAGGCAGTGCTGGAAGGGCTGTCCCCTGATGTGATGGACGACCTGGAGAGCGCCTACAAGTGCGACTGCTCCCGTGAGAGAGTGGAGAGAGCGCTCATATCTCTTGGCAGGGATGAGCTGGAGAGCATGGCACAGGAAAAGGATACGACGGAAGTGTGCTGTCACTTCTGTTCGAATAAATATTATTTTACGTCTGCGGAGCTCCGCAGGCTCGCAAGGTGAATGAAATGGCAAAACTTAAAGTAGCGGTGATCTTCGGAGGCAAGTCCAACGAGCATGATATATCCCTGATCTCCGCATCCAACGTTATCAAGAACATCGACAAGACCAGATACGAGGTCATCCCCATCGGCATAACCAAGAAGGGGAGATGGTACTTCTATCCCGGAGACATAGAGGGCATCAAGTCGGGCGAATGGGAGACCAATACCGACAACGTGCCTGCAGCTATACTCCCCGACCCGCTCTACCGCGGCATCGCCACCATAAACGGCGACGAGATGAACATCATCAAGGTAGATGTGGTGTTCCCCGTGCTGCACGGCAAGTACGGCGAGGACGGCACACTGCAGGGACTGCTGGCTATGTCGGGCATACCCTATGTAGGCTGCGGCTGCTTCGCATCGGCTGCCTGCATGGACAAGGACTTCACCCACAAGGTGCTGGCATACCACGGGATACGTATGGCAAGATGCCATACCATACGCGCGTCGGAGCTGGATCATCTGGATGAGTTCTGTGAATACGTGGTCAACGATCTGGACTTCCCGTTGTTCGTGAAGCCCTGCTCTTCGGGCTCCTCTGTGGGCGTCAACAAGGTCACGGGCTTCGAGGACCTGAAGAATGCCATCAAGCTGGCCTTCACCCATGACCGCAAGGTCATCGTGGAGGAGTTCATCAAGGGCCGCGAGCTGGAGACAGCTGTACTGGGCGCCGACAAGCCCTTCACCTCGGAGGCAGGCGAGATCGTGTCCTGCAACGAGTTCTATGACTACGATGCCAAGTACGTGCTGGGCACGTCGGGCCTGAAGATACCTGCAGACATACCCGCCGACGCAGCGGCAGAGATACGCCGCATAGCCGTCCTTGCCTTCAGGGCGCTGGGCTGCTTCGGGCTGGCGCGTGTGGATATGTTCCTTACGGATGAGGGCGAGGTCATCCTCAACGAGATCAACACCATGCCGGGCTTCACCAATATATCCATGTATCCCAAGCTGATGGAGCAGTTCGGCATAGGCTACTCAGAGCTCCTGGACAAGCTGATCGCTCTGGCTCTGGAAAGAACGCCTAAATAATGCGCTCGGATGAGCCATATGAAAGGAACGAGCACATGAAACTGATGTTCGCGTCGGACATACACGGGTCTGCCGACGGCTGTGAGGCCATGTTTCGCCGTTTTGAGGCGGAGCGCCCCGACAAGCTGATACTTCTGGGAGATCTTCTATATCACGGGCCCCGCAACGATCTGCCCTCCCGATACGACCCGAAGTCGGTCATCGCCATGCTCAACGGCATGAAGGAGGATCTCCTCTGTGTGCGCGGCAACTGCGAGGCAGAGGTGGATCAGATGGTGCTGGAGTTCCCCGTGATGGCGGACTATATGACCATGTGGATCGACGGTCATATGCTGTTCTGTACTCACGGCCATCTGTACGACATAGAGAATATGCCGAACATTCGCCGCGGCGATGCGGTGATCAGCGGCCATACCCATATATACCGCGCAGAGGAGAAGGACGGCGTGACCTATATGAATACCGGATCTGTCTCTCTCCCCAAGAACGGCAACATGCCTACCTATGTGATATACACCGACGGACAGTTCCAGGTACGGGATATGGACGGACGCTGCGTTGCATCCGCTGCCTTTCCCGAGAAACACTGACAACAGGAGCGAAATATGAAAAAGAGATATACAGCACTGATGATGGCGGCCCTGCTGCTGACTTCATGCAAGTCCAAGCCCCCCTCGGGCACTACCGAGCACGCCGTGACCACCTCCCCGGAGACTGCTACGTCGGACTACGACAAGACCGTGGTGCGCGTGGACGGCACACGCTTCACCGTGGACGGCAAGGAGCTGTGGATAAACGGCGTCAACACCCCATGGGACAAGTGGAACGACTTCGGCGGCTCATTCAACGAGCAGTTCTGGGACGAGCATTTCGCGAAGCTCCATGAGGAGGGCGTCAACGCCTCCCGCGTATGGGTCAACTGCAGCGGGATGAACATAGTAAAGCTGGACACCTCGGGCAAGGTGACCAGTGTGAACGAAAAGCACTGGACCGACCTTGACAAGCTCTTCGAGATCGCAAATAAGCATGAGATATATCTCATGCCCACGCTGCTCTCCTTCGACCACTTCAAGGACGGCAATCCGGGCTGTGCCCAGTGGAGGCAGCTGGTGCAGTCGGATGAGGCCATACAGTCCTACATAGACAGCTATGTGGTACCCTTCGTGGAGAGATACGGAGACGATCCCTATCTCTGGTGCATAGACCTGTGCAATGAGCCCGACTGGATCAAGGAGAACAAGGAATGCGGCAAGATCGGCTGGGAGCATCTGTGTAATTTCTTCGCCAAGGAGACGGCTGCCATACACGAGCATTCGGATGAGCTAGTCACCGTAGGTCTGGGCATGATCAAGTACAACTCGGACAAGTACGACGGCAACTACTTCTCGGATGAATACCTCACGTCCTTGGCAGGCGACAAGGCCTATCGGGACGTATACTCCACCCACTACTACTTCTGGCAGAACTCCTGGATGGGCTACCCCTTCGAGACCACCCCTGTGGACTTCGGTCTTGACGGCACAAAGCCCTCGGTCATCGGTGAATGTGCTGTGCTCAGCGAGAGCGGCCGCACCATAAAGGACGAGTACGCCAACGCCTATGCCAACGGCTGGAACGGCGTCATGGCATGGACATCCAACGGAGTGGATGACTGCGGAAGTATGGACGAGCTGAAGGACGCGG
>JAFYEQ010000149.1 GCA_017544185.1 Oscillospiraceae bacterium | reverse complement strand
TCTCCATCCTTGCGATCAACTCATCGGTCAGGTCACAGGGAGAGAACACCTGTATGGTACCGGCGAAGCCTCCGCCGTGTACCCTTGCAGCACCGCGTCTGCCGAGCACGTCCTTTGCGGTGTACAGTCCCATGACCAGTCCCTGATGGACAGTATCACTGACTGCGAATATGTTCTGAAGGAACTTGTACGAGGAATCGCCGCTCTCGTTCACGAGTTCAAGGAACCTGTCAGTATCACCTTTGGAGAGGGCTTCAGCCTCGGCTATGGCACGCTCTGATTCATCAAAAAAGTGATATGCCCTTGCTACCGCTCTGTCACCGCATTCCTTGCGGAGAGCGGCTATGTTCGCCGTGATGTCCTCCTTGGTGATCTCACGCAGACAGCTCTTCCCGAACCACGCTGCGACAGACTTCATCTCTGCGGGTATGGCAGCATATTCGGGGGTAAGGTCTGCATGGTCGCCCTTGGTGTCTACTACTATAAGGTCATACCCTGTGATGTCGAAGGGTATGGACTTTATCACGGGAGCGTCTGTATCCTTGAAGTCTATGGTAACGAAGCCGCCTACTGAGGACGCCATCTGATCCATAAGTCCCGAGGGTTTGCCGAAGTACACATTCTCGGCATACTGCGCGATCTGCGCGATCTCTACGGGGTCTATGCTGCCCTCGTTGGCTATATGTGAAAGTATGGTACATACCAGCACTTCAAAGGCGGCTGATGATGACAGGCCGCTGCCCTTGAGCACATTGGATGTGGTAAAGGCTGTAAAGCCCTTTACTTTATATCCTCGCTCGGTGAGCCCTGCTGCCACGCCGCGTATGAGCGCTGCCGATGTATTGGCCTCGTCCTTGTGTACCGAAAGATCCGACAGGTCTATGGTATCCTCCGGGAAGCCCAGAGATCTGATGCGTATGATGCCGTTATCCTCGGGACGTACTGCCGCTATCACGTCAAGGCCCACAGCTGCCGCAAGGACGCATCCCTTGTTGTGATCGGTGTGGTTGCCGCCTACCTCGGTCCTGCCCGGTGCAGAGAACATGAGAAAATCGCCGCCGCCGTAGAGCTCGCGGAACTTTTTCACGGTGCTGTCATAGCGGTCCTTCTGGGAGTTGGACTGACATTTTCCGTAGAGCCAGCCGAGCTTTTCCATAAGATCCATAATATACCTCATTTCGATGTTGTCATAGTTCGTGCTTTATCATTGATGTCGCCTGCCGATGGCAGGCGAACGAGGGTATCATAACATATCTTCCACGTCCGTATCAGGCGGATCTTCAAGGAGCGCCGCTGTGATGCGTCCGTAGTAAGCGATAGGATCGCGGGCGATATTGTCTCTTACTGTCTCCGCCTGCTCCATGGTCCCTGCGAATACGGTAAGGTCGATGGCGGAGGCTCCGCCGTCGAGGGAGAAACGTACATACGCCCCATCCTCGCGTTCGAGGGTCTCACATACGCATCCGGGCATGGCAGCTGCAGATCTGAAGTAGTCTGCGGCGCTTCGGAGCACCTGTCTGCGGAACACCAGCGGGAGATACTTGGCGAACTCCTCTGCACTGATGTGTACCTTGTCGCTGGGGACATAGCCCTTATCCGAGGGGGTGAGCGCTCCTGTAGCAACAAGGTCGTCCAGCGCTCCTGTCATAAGGAACCAGTCCACGCCCACCGACTCGCATATCATGGAAAGCTGCTCTGCGGTGATGGGACGGTCGAAGCGGTCGAAGATATAGCATATCAGTACCTTGACGTCGCTCTGACTCGTCATAGTAGGACGTATATCGTTCATCTGAGCTCCTTGGACGGTGACGGATACCGATCGGTATCCATATCAGAAGTTCGGCACATCCACGATATGTGACAGCACGGCTATGGCTGCCGCTGCCTCAACTGCAGGCACATAGGAGGGTATGAGACAGGGGAGCTCTGCGGAGTTCTCACCCGTCACAGTGTTCTCCAGAGTAGAGCAGTCTATGGCGTTGACCGACATGCCAAGAGTCGGGTTCGGTTTGAAGGATGCTCGGAATATCAGGGGCATACCGCTGGTGATGCCTCCGAGGATGCCGCCGTGATTATTGGTCTTGGTCTTTACATACCCATGGTCGTCTGCATAGAACTCATCGTTGTACGTGGAGCCAAGCATCTGAGCAGAATTGAAGCCCGCTCCGAACTCTATGCCTGTAGCGAGAGGGATGCCGAATATGAGCTGGGATATGGTATTCTCCAGACCGTCGAACATGGGAGAGCCTATGCCTGCGGGCAGATTGGTCACAGCACATTCTATCACGCCGCCCAGACTGTCCCCG
>JAFYEQ010000148.1 GCA_017544185.1 Oscillospiraceae bacterium | reverse complement strand
CGGGCAGGCGCAGCGTAGGCTATGCGGTGAACGGCCGTCAGGACGGCAACAGGGCCATGGGCGATCAGGCCACGGGCATATCCATAGACTATGCCTACGATGTACGAAAGAGCCTTGCAGACAATGCCCGAAGGATACACAGGCTCATGCGGAGCAAGCTGGACGACCCCATGCGCAAGTGGTTCGTGCTGCACTTCATGGGTACGTTCGACGGGACGCTGCTGGATGCGGTGGATCTGCAGGCGGCGGGGGCGTACACCTCACCTCTTACGCGTTCGCTGGCAGACATCACAGGGTACGGCAGAAAGAAGAAGGATCTGAGCATCACCAATCTTACCGTGGCGGACATAGACACGTCCTACGGGGGATATACCGTGGAGCGGGTATCCTTCATACCGCCTGCGGTATCCTACGGGAAGAACATAATAGGCATGGTGACCGCCAACGGGCGGATGACCGTTGCGGTCCACTGCTGTGAGGATATGGATATAAAAAGCATCATGACGCCACATATATCACAATGATATAGATCTTGGGAGGAACTATCATGAATGAGTTATGTATGATCATCAAGGACATGGTAAAACCAAATTTTCTGAACATTCGCACATCGATACAGACCTATGACAGGGATGCGCTGTGCTGCGGTGCGCCCTGTTGGAGATGGGCATATCATGCGCTCCACTCTGCGGACAAGTGGTCCATCGATCCCTGCGTATACGATGAGCCGCCCTTCCACGAGGAGGGGATGGACGATCCCGACAAGCCTACATCGGTAGTCCTTACGGACGAGCAGCTGCTGGAGTATCTGGACGCGGTGGAGCAGAAGACCTATGCGTATCTGGACAGTCTGACAGATGATATGCTGTATGAATGTCCCGAGAAGTGCGACCGCACGCGGATGGAGCTGATACTTCGCCAGTTCAGGCACATATCCTTCCATACCGGTATGCTCAACGGTCAGACAGCACTGGCTACGGGCAAGTTCCCCATGTGGGTGTCACAGGCGGACAAGTATGTAGACGACGGTATACTCTTCGGGAGATACCGCAGCGGGAAGGTAACGAAGTGAGAAAAGGATCGAAGGGGATATGATATGAGACTCAGAGCATATAGGAGAGAAGACGCAGACATCATATGCAGATGGATACGTGATGAGGAAGAGCTGTACAAATGGTCGGCGGACAGGTTCAACAAGTTCCCGCTGACGGGGGCGGACATAGAGGAGAACTATGCTCCTCAGCTGGCGGCGGGGCGCTTCTTCCCCATGACGGCAGAGGATGATGAGGGGAGGACTATAGGTCACTTCATCATACGCTACCCGAAGGAGGACGACGACAGCAGCGTCCGCTTCGGCTTCGTCATACTCGATCCCGAGATCAGGGGCAGGGGTCGCGGCAGGGAGATGCTCCGTCTTGGTATAGAGCACGTAAGGGAGCATCTGTCCGCAAAGAGGATAGATCTGGGCGCCTTCGACAACAATGAGAGCGCAAAGAGATGCTATGCGTCGGTGGGCTTCAGGGAATACAACAGGCGCGGCTGTGAGCTCCCCGTAGGTACATGGGTATGCGTGGATATGGAGATGTATATTTGAGGGACGAGAGATGCAACTGCTGATGCAGTTGTCAGAGACAAGGGAACAAGGGAAAAGATCCCCTGTTCCCTTTTGTTGTAGTCGATCTTATTCGTATTTAACAAAAATATATCAATAATTTTGTCATAATGTCAGAGGCGGTGATGGTGACAAAACTCGTGAGAGATGCTATAATGGTAGGTACGGAACTATCGTGACTTAAGGGGGAATAATATGGATAAACGAGTTTTGTCGTTCATCATGGCTGTCATGATGTGCTCATCTGTGTCGGCAGCCACATATGCCGAGGCGATATCGCTGATACGGCCATAGTGGAGACAGTGTCCGCCGAGACAGCTGACACAGACGTGCCCGAAGTGTCGGATGCTGTATCCACAGAGGATGCGGAGATACCGTCGGAGGATGACGTGCCCGATGAGGATATGCTCACAGATGAGGCCGAGTACAATGCGGCCGATCGGTTCGAGATGAACGGCAATACGCTGATACTGAAGGGCCAGCTGCCGGATATGGAGTATGCGTTCTTAGGACACTTAGGACAAGGAGGTCTATCATATTATACCAACATCGATCCCGATAAGATAAAGAGGATAGTCATCAGGGATGGGGCCAAAGCGGGGAAAACCGTATATTTCATGTTCAGTTATCTGCAAAACCTCACCGAGATATCCGGCTTTGAGCATCTTGATATGAGCGGGATGTTCGCGGGGAACGAGAACTTGTCCGTCCGCGACGTCGCCGGCATAGATACGGGGAACGTTGAGGATATGTCGGGCATGTTCAACTATCTGCCTGCGCTGACCTCACTGGATGTGAAGAGCTTCGATACGTCGAAGGTGAAGGATATGTCGGATATGTTCGCGTACTGCGAAAAGCGGACGGAGCTTGATGTGACGGGCTTCGTTACAGCGGATGTCCGTGATATGGCCGGAATGTTCGCGGGATGCGCAGCTCTTAAGTCTCTGAGCCTGCAAAGCTTCGACAAATCTCAGGTGATCAGTATGTTCGCTATGTTCTCAGACTGCCCTGTACTGGAAACGATAGATATGTCGGGCTGTGATACCTCAAGGACGATGCATATGCAGTATGTGTTCGCCGAATGTCCTGCCCTGAAGACCATAACGGTCTCGGATAAATGGACGACGGCGGCGGCTGAGGCAGCTATGCTCAGTACGGAAACAGATATGTTCAGGGGATGCACGTCCCTTAAGGGTGGAGCAGGCACGGTATACGACAGTGCTCATACAGGTCTGGACTACGCGCGTATAGATGGAGGCACATCTGCTCCGGGTCATCTCACAGCCGCCAAGGTGCCCGTGACGAGCGTGACACTGAACAAGACCACTGCATCTTTGAAGGTGGGCGGTACCGTTACGCTGAAGGCCACGGTAAAGCCCGATAATGCCACTGACAAGACCGTCACATGGCCATCCGACAAGCCTGCCGTAGCCACGGTAGAGAACGGCGTGGTCAAGGCGGTCGCCATCGGTACTGCTAAGATCACAGCCTCTACATCCAACGGCAAGAGCGCGGTATGCACCGTGACGGTGACGGCTGCGCCTCCCGCCAAGCCTACCGTGATCATCAAGACCGCCTTCGGCGGGCGCACCGTACAGCTCAATTGCGATGACAAGGACGCCGAGATATACTATCAGTTCGGCTCGTCCAACATCACGTAGTCCTGCCAGCACGTCAAGGCAGGGGCGACCATATTCCTCAACAGGCCTATGACGGGCAAGGATGCGGCGATGTACTTCAAGGCATACAAGAACGGCAAGTGGTCGGTGCTCGGCAAGTGGGGCGTACTCAATGTACAGATCGAGAAGCCCATCATCACCCCCTCGGGCAAAACTGAGGAGAACAACTTCAAGATCTACACTCAGACCAAGGACAGCTACATAGTCTACACCCTCAACGGTACTATACCCGCTATCGAAGAGGGCACACAGAAGCTGACTGTCAAGAACGGACGCATCATATGGGGCACATCGGGGATCGTGAACGTCCCCAAGGGCTCCACTATCAAGGCGATAGTCATCCGAAACGGTCTTGTCACCAGCGATGTGATGGTATATACTAACAAGTAACAGACAGATTCGCACATCTTCAAACGAAGGTGTGCAGATCGTGT
>JAFYEQ010000147.1 GCA_017544185.1 Oscillospiraceae bacterium | reverse complement strand
GTGACACAGGAGAACGGTCTGATACCCGAGCTGCTCAAGCGCATGGGCAAGGATCCCTCAGCTGTGGCAGGTGCGCTGGAGCGTATGATATCCCGTATGCCCAAGGTCACCGGCAGCGGAAGGGATATGAACACGGTATACATATCCCAGTCTCTCGACCGTCTGATGGGCGCTGCGGAGCCCATCGCAAAGAATATGGGCGATGAGTTCGTCTCCGTGGAGCATATACTCATGTCCTACTTCGACAACGGAGATAAGGACATAAAGGCGATGCTCTCCGACTTTGCCATAGACAAGGACACCTTCTTCAAGGCGCTCCTGGACGTGAGAGGCAATCAGCGCGTGACCTCGGAGAACCCCGAGGACACCTATGACGTGCTCAAAAAGTACGGTCAGGATCTGGTGGAGCTGGCAAGACAGAACAAGCTCGATCCCGTTATCGGCCGTGATACCGAGATCCGCAACTGTATCCGCATCCTCTCCCGCAAGTCCAAGAACAATCCTGTGCTCATAGGTGAGCCCGGCGTCGGCAAAACTGCCATCGCAGAGGGCCTGGCACAGCGTATAGTAAAGGGCGACGTGCCCGATAACCTCAAGGACCGCAAGCTGTTCAGCCTCGATATGGGTGCGCTCATATCCGGCGCCAAGTTCAGAGGCGAGTTCGAGGAAAGGCTCAAGGCCGTCCTCAATGAGGTCAAGAAGTCCGACGGCAAGATCATCATGTTCATAGATGAGCTCCATACCATAGTAGGCGCCGGCAAGACCGACGGCGCTATGGATGCGGGCAATCTCTTAAAGCCCATGCTGGCCCGCGGTGAGCTGCACTGCATCGGTGCTACGACCCTTGATGAGTACAGACAGTACATCGAGAAGGATCAGGCACTGGAGCGCCGTTTCCAGCCTGTACAGGTGCCAGAGCCCACGGTGGAGGACACCATAACCATACTCAGAGGCCTTAAGGAGCGCTATGAGGTGTTCCACGGCGTAAAGATACAGGACGGTGCGCTGATCACAGCCGCTGTACTGTCCAACAGATACATCACAGACCGTTTCCTGCCCGACAAGGCCATAGACCTGGTGGATGAGGCCTGCGCTCTCATCAAGACCGAGATGAACTCCATGCCTACGGAGCTGGACGATATCGCCCGCAAGATCATGCAGAAGGAGATAGAGGAGACCGCCCTCAAGAAAGAGGAGGACAAGCTGTCTCTGGAGCGTCTGGCGGAGATACAGAAGGAGCTGTCCGAGCTGCGTGACGAGTTCAAGGCGATGAAGACACGCTGGGAGAACGAGAAGAACGCCATCGGCCGTGTACAGAAGCTGCGCGAGGACATAGAGCAGGCTAAGGCAGATCTGGCTACCGCTCAGCGCGAGGGCAACTATGACAAGGCTGCAGAGCTGCAGTACGGTATACTCCCGTCTCTGGAGAAGGAACTGGACCAGGTGGATGACGTAGCCGAGGAGGCTCAGAAGAACTCCCTGCTCCGTGACAAGGTGACGGAGGAGGAGATAGCCAAGATCGTAGCCAGATGGACGGGCATACCCGTATCCAAGCTGATGGAAGGCGAGCGCGAGAAGCTCCTGCATCTGGAGGAGCTGCTCCACAAGCGCGTCATCGGTCAGGACGAGGCTGTTACCAAGGTGAGCGAGGCTATACTCCGCTCCCGTGCCGGGATCCAGGATCCCAACCGTCCTCTGGGCTCCTTCATGTTCATGGGACCCACGGGCGTCGGCAAGACAGAGCTTGCCAAGGCTCTGGCACAGGCTCTCTTCGATGATGAGAAGAACATCGTGCGTATCGACATGACGGAGTATATGGAGAAGTTCTCCGTGAGCCGTCTGATCGGAGCGCCTCCGGGGTACGTTGGCTACGAGGAGGGCGGTCAGCTCACCGAGGCCGTGCGCCGCAAGCCCTACGCAGTTGTCCTCTTCGATGAGGTGGAGAAGGCACATCCCGACGTATTCAATATCCTCCTGCAGGTGCTGGACGACGGCCGTGTCACCGACTCTCAGGGCCGTGTGATAGACTTCAAGAACACCATAATCATACTCACGTCCAATCTTGGCTCTGACTATATCCTCGACGGCATCAACGACGACGGCGATATAAGCGAAGAGGCGAGAGCCAGCGTAGACAAGGTGCTCAAGTCCCATTTCAGGCCCGAGTTCCTCAACCGTCTGGATGAGATAGTCTTCTACAAGCCGCTGACCAAGAAGGAGATATACCCCATCATCGATCTTACTCTCGCAAAGCTGCGCGACCGTCTGGCAGACAAGCAGCTCACGCTGGAGATAAGCGACGAGGCAAAGAACAAGATAGCCGACGACGGCTACGATCCCATATTCGGTGCAAGACCGCTCAAGCGCTACATACAGGCAAAGATCGAGACGATCATCGCCCGCACCATGATCGCGGACGATCCCGCTCCCGGGGATACCCTGAGCGTGGGCGTGAAGGACGGCGGCTTTACCATAGATGTGATACCGGCAGCCGAATAACGGCGTCACATACCCCATACATATCCACTGAGGCGCATCTCTCCCGAATGGGAGGGCTGCGCCTTTGCTATATTATCCTGTTTCCGGATCATTGTTTTTCAATGAAGGGATACCGCTGTTCACGAAGTTGCTGGGGACAAGGGACAAGGGACAAGAGACAAGAGATGCAACTGCTGACGCAGTTGCTGGGGACAAGGGACAAGAGGATAGAAATGTTCAAACGTTCAAACATCCCGTACCTGCTTTTTGAGGCGGACCTGCGTGTCCGCCCACGGGACTGTACCCATACCTCCGCATCGATCCATATTCCGGATCAAGGATCACATACGGGGAGGCTGTGGGGACATATCCGGGGAGTTTCCTCAAAATTATCAAAATTCAGTAACATATCAAAAAGCCTCTTGCAATTTGAGGGGAAATGTGGTACAATGGTGCAAACGGGACAACTGTCCCCATATCAAAAAGGAGGGATCCATAGTGACTAGATCCAGACACATGATCAGATCGGCATGGGCTGTATTGATCACTCTGCTGATGACACTGATCGTCCTTGCCTTCCCGCACGATGCGTCGGCGTGGGGCATCAACAAGACCAGTATCACGCTGGTCAGGGGCCAGGCATACACCCTCAAGGTGACGGGTGTCAGCAGTGTCCCCAAATGGAGCAGTTCCAACGTAAATGTAGCCAGTGTCAACAAGAACGGTAAAGTTACCGCCAAGAGCGCAGGCACGGCTGTCATCACTGCAAAGGTAGGCTCCAACAAGGTGAGCTGTACAGTAAATGTCAAGGCAGGCTCACTGAAGGCATCTTCGTCCAGTCTGTCCGTAAAGGCAGGCAGCTCAAAGATCATCTACATCACTGCGAAGGGATCGCATGCAGTCAAGGTGACGAGCTCCGATAAGAGAGTAGCTACCGCATCATGGGCTGATTCGTCCTTCACAGACAACAAGATCGGCTTACGCATCAGAGGTGTCAGCAACGGCGACGCTACCATCAAGGTATACATGTCCCGCTACACCAACATCTACACCAAGATCAATGTAAGTGTATACGGCGGCAGCAGCAGCGCATACACAGACCTCAGCACGACCGTGAACTCTGTCAGCGTCAACGCAGGCAGCAGCTCCACATTCACCGTTACCTCGGGCTCAGGCTCCAACACAAGGATCTCCATCGCCAACAGCAACATCGCTACGGTAGAGAAGTCCCAGTGGGTGGGCAACCGCGTGAACGTAAGGGTCACCGGTAAGTCTGCAGGCAACACCTATGTATACATCACCAACAACAACACAGGCACGACCAAGTCCATACCTGTATACGTGACGGGCTCTACTCTCAGCCTGTCCAAGACATCCGGCAGCATAAGCGTGGGCGGTACCGATACTATCTCCGTCAACACCAGCTATCCCAGATATGTCAGCGTATACAGCTCCAACCAGAACGTGGCTACCGCTCAGGTGACACACTACTACAACACCTCCTGCAACGTTACCGTTACAGGCAGACAGGCTGGTAATGCCACCATCAGCATCACCGATGACTACACCGGCGCTTCCAGGACCTACAAGGTCACCGTTACCGGTGCCAGCCTCAGGACATCCACCAGCAACGTGAGCGTCAAGGTGAACGGCAGCACAGACTTCACTGTATACAGCAACTATGCAAACTACCTCAACATAGTATCCTCCAACTCCAACGTAGCACAGGCAGCTGTGTCCAGATACGGCAACGGCTCCGCTACCGTGACCGTATACGGCTACAGGCAGGGCAACTGCACCATCACGATCCAGGATACCTATACCGGTGCCAACGCTAAGGTAAATGTCAGCGTAAGCGGCGGCAGGAACCTCTCTGCTTCTGTGAGCAGCCTTTCCATGAACAGAGATCAGTCCAAGCAGTTCACACTGTATTGCTCCGATCCCAACTACATCGACGTATCCTCCAACAACACGGGCGTAGCTACCGTATACACCTCCGACTGGGGCAACGACAGATGCACCGTCAACGTATACGCTGCAGGCTCGGGCAGTGCCAACATCAGGATCTATGACCGTATGTCCGGCAGCTCGATCAACATCCCCGTAACAGTAGGCGGCGGCAATGCGCTCAGCGTATCTCCTTCGTCCCTGAACCTGGAGTCCAACGGTCCTACAGGTACGTTCACTGTATACGGCGACGATCTTGCATATGTCAATGCATATTCCTCCGACTATAACGTAGCTAACGTATACGAGAGGAGCAACAACGGCAATTCCAAGACCTTTACCGTAGATCCCGGCCAGTCCGGCAGAGCTACCATCACCGTTACCAACTCCTACACTGGCAGATCCGTCAACGTATCCGTAAACGTTGAAGGCGGCCAGATCGAGATGCAGGTAGGCGCTTCCTCCCTTAACCTCTCCGTAGGTCAGAACGAGTCCTTCACCGTTAGGTGCAGCTCCGCTTCCAACATGGATGTGAGCGTAGGCAACTACAGCGTATGCAGCGTCAACGCATCCGTCACCGGCACTCAGTCGGCAGTCATCTATGTTACCGCAGTAGGCCCCGGCAGCACCGTGATCACGCTCCGCGATCCTGTAACAGGTCAGGCAAAGAACGTATCCGTCAACGTATCCGGCGGCAACAACGGCGGCGGCGGTGTTTACTACGATGAGTACGATCCCTACTACTACATCTGATGTACATCGTTTGACAGTATGAAAACAGCTCCCCGTTCCATTGGAACGGGGAGCTTTATGTCATCATTTGTCCCCTGTGGGGATGTCCCGTATCGGGACTATAAAAGATGCCAGCAGGGACAGCATAGAGCCTGCACATACATCGCTGAGGAAATGGGCGCCCATGACCATACGTGAAGTGCATACCATCACCGCGAACACCAGAGCTGCTGCGTACAGTATCGTCTTGCGGTCCTTCAGCTTTTCATTGGTATAGGTCAGCATCGGCAGGACGTAGGTGAGCCCCATACATTCAAGAGCGTGGCCGCTGGGGAAGGAGCGGAAGTCTCCCGCCCGCAGCCCCATCTCCCCGATAAGGCCCTTTGAGCCACTAAACGGCATATACCACGGCGTGAAGCCTATACCCGCTATTTCCTGTATGATCAGCCTGTACCGCGGTCTTGCAAAGCACAGCTTGATGATCTGAAGGATATAGAAGGAGACGGTCATGACGATGAGGAGCCGTACCAGTCTGCGTACCAAGGTCCTGTCATATTCTCTTTTGCTCCTAAACAGCCCTGCGAAGAACAGGGGAGATATACCGAAGATCACTCCGACCATTATCGCAGGCGGTGAGTTTTCCAGTCCGGGGAACACACCTCCAAGGGTATCATAGAAGAACATGGACCAGGAGCATATAGATCCCGTGGACAGCGCAAGATAGCCGCACGATATGCACAGTGCCGTCTTTTTCCCTTTGGACAGGGATGAGCACATGGTCTGACGGCACAGTATTCCGATATAGTACACCCACAGCGCCATAAAGGGGTACTGTCCGATGATGGTGATAAAACGCCAGAACTTGTCATCGGGGCGGTACACCGCCCGGGCTATATCAAGGTCGTATCCCGTGCCGACAGCTATCCCCGCGGCGCATATGATCAGGAGGAGGATATTTGCATATGTTATACGTTTGTTTCGTTCCATGGTCATGCTCCGTTCGGGATCTGCTCGGGCATATCCTCTGTGATATCATTATCGGGGAGGATATACACTTTGCCAAGAGTGCCGTCCACACGTATCCTGTCACCTGTGCGCAGTCTGGATGATGCATTCTGACAGCTTACGGTCGCGGGTATGCCCAGCTCTCTTGCTACGATCACCGCATGGGAGAGGGATGCTCCCACGTCGGTCACGAGAGCGGATATCTTCGGGAACACCTTTACCCAGCCGATATTGGCTGCAGGCACTACCAGTATATCGCCCTGCTCTATGGTATCTGCTTCGTCGATGTTCTTGAGGACCCTTGCACGGCCAACACGCTGCCCTGCGGATCCTGCGACGCCGTTTATTACGCAGGCGTCTGCTTCTTCGGTGGTCTCGCCCAGACGGTAGTACCCTCCCGGGCTGCCGCTTGCCTGCCATTCCTCCAGTGTGAAGCGTCCGCATATCATGCTGGGGAAATTGGGCATATCCATCTGAGCCTCGTATATCCGCCTTCTGTTGGGTATCTTCTCCACGCAGGAAGTATCGCCCCTTAAAAGCGGCTCTACCTCGCGGATCTGCAGCATGAATATATCATCTCCCAGCCCCGTGAGCTTCCCTGCCATCAGCAGATACTCGCGTATGACACAGAAGAGCCTGAGAGCGTCGCTCCTGATGATCTCTCTTCCTGCTACGGAGGCGGAGTATTTCTTTAGCTTCTTGTCCAGCCATGCCTGACGTGAGGGGTATCTCTCGGTGAACATACGCACGGCTTCCTCCTGCCGCTGCTCCTGGGCCGCCCTCATGGCGTAGGCATCTGTGCCCGAGGCGATATAGTCCGCGATGACATTGTCGGGGAAGCTGCTGTCCTCGTAGGGGTAGGGCATGGACAGCTCCATCTCGTCGGCATGACGATGGCCGTATCTGATGGTATAATCCTCACGGGTCATCCTGCCCTCGGCCACGTCTGCAAGGGCGAGGAGGGGACCAAGGCTCTCGATGCTGCCGTTCCCGGAGCAGTCGGACATGAGACGGTCAGCCATCTCTGTGCCGCATATCTTCTCCAGTTCCTTTCTCGTGCCAAAGAGGGACTTCACGTCCAGCCCCGTCATGATAGCAGTCAGAGCGCCTGCCATGAAGGGCTCGCATTCTTCCTTCCATATGTCGGCCAGACGGCTCCTGCTGTCTGCTTTGCGTATGATATCTATGACTTCAAGGCTCACTTCGGTGAAATGTCCCTTGAGTCTGGAGGACTTGTACTTCTCGGACTTCTTGCCCTTGGGCTTTTTGAGCATGTTCTTTATGGCGTTCCAGAGGATCTTCTTGTCGTAGGGATATACCGGTATCGGCACCTCGGGGATGCCTCCCGCGATCTCCTTGATGAGCCCGAAGGCCTTCTCCTTGCTGACGCCGAAGGCCATGATCATGGAGCATACTCCCGTGATGTTCAGGTACAGCTGACCGCATACGTTGGATATGAGGGGTATACCGATCACCTCGCCTATCATGCTCACCATACTGTACGTCATGGGAGATACGGGACGCAGGAATATCTCGCCCACGTTGGTCTTTGACAGCAGCAGCTCACCGCAGAGGGAGTCGTTGATGTCGAAGCTGTCCACATCGTTCTCGTGGAGGGTGGTGATGGGCCTTGACTGGAGTATATATATCTTCCCGTCCTTCACGGCCCACTCTATATCCTTGGGAGTGCCGTCGGAGGCGATCTTCTTTGCGTAATGGTACAGCTTCTTGGCGTAGGGCTCCATCTCGCTGCCGCCCTTGTAGGACCATCTGACCGCGTCTATGGTGAACTCGCCGTCAGCACCGTCGCCCGATACCAGCTTCTCGCCCATACCGCGGACGTAGCTGCCTGTCATGACGCCTCTGTTGCCGCTGATGGGGTCGGCGGTGAATATGACGCCCGCATAGTCAGGCATTATCATGCGCTGTATCACCACAGCAGCCTTGCCCGATACGGTATCTCTCTCGCCTGCGTATACCTTCACGCGCTCGTTCTCCACAGACTCCGCCACTGTCTGTACGGCTGCGGCGATGCCCTTAGGTGCCACATCCAGCACGGTCTCGTATGCTCCCGCGAAGGAGTCTTCGGAACCGTCCTCGCCCACGGCCGATGAGCGCACGGCGTAGGTATGGCCCGACGCGGACAGCTTATGTATCAGCACATCCAGCTCGGCTGCTGCGTCCTTCCTGAGCACCGTACCGTTGAATGCCTCGGCGCATATCACATATCCCTCGGGCACGGGAAGATGCATACCGAGCATTTTGCTGAGGCTGTCGGCCTTGCCGCCTATCTGAGCTCCCGAAGCTGCTGCATCTCTAAGATCGTAGATATACATAAGATCACTCTCCCAAGAACCTGTCAACGTTTTCGTATACGTATCTTCTGAGCACGTCATCATTTAGAAGATCTATGCCGCAGTCATCGCGTATCTCCTGATGATGGAGCACTGCCAGCTCGTGGAGGCTGGACAGCTCAAAGGCTATCATCCTGCATTCGCCCTCTGTCTTCCTGTCTCCGAAATGCTGCTGTATAAATGCGACGCTCGTCCGCTTGTCGCCGATCTTCCTGTTGATCAGTACATACTTGGTCAGAGCGCTGCACAGCTTGAAGTTCTCCAGCATCATCTTCATGGTCTGGAAATGTATCTCTGCCAGTTTATGCTTGGGCGATACCCCGGCGTCTTTCAGCATGGACAGAGACGGTACGGTGTCCTGCGCCTTCTTGCTCACCCGTTCGAGCACCTCGAAGAGGAGCTGCTCACGCGATCCGAAGCAGTAGTTGATCATGGCGATGTTCACCCCTGCCTCCTGTGTGATGGCGCGGGATGTGACCTCGGCAGGGTCGCTGCAGCTCGTTATAAGCTTTTCAGCGGCGTCGATGAGAGCCTGTCTGGTCTTGTCAAGGTCTCTTTTCATATGGCTCGTCCTCTCTTATATATCAAATGCGTTTTAAATACATTTTAAACACGTTTAATCAAATGTATTATAGCACATGAAAAACAGTTTGTCAAGGGGTATGAGATAATTTTTGAAAAAATTTTTGGGGGCTGATCTTGCGCGGATCATCCGCCCGAGCTTAGTTCTTGACAATAACGCTATTTTGCTATATAATAACAGATACGGGGCGGTCATGTGCCGCTGATAGGGGAGCCCCATCGTGACGAACGGAGAGACATATGGCTGAATGGGTATCACATCTGATAGTAGCGGACAGGATGTTGGAGATCCTTCCATGGCTGAAGAGGCATGAGTTCTGCGTGGGGAGCATCGCCCCCGACTGCAACCTGCCAAATGCCGACGGTACCGGATGGACACCGTCCAGACAGGTGACCCATTGGATGCAGGGGGCACGCAAGACCCCATCCGACTGTATCAGGTTCTGTGAGAGCTATATCATCGACAGATGCCGCGAGATAGATACGGATGAGGAGCTGTCCTTCCTGTACGGGTACTATGCACATCTCATCACGGATGCGGAGCTCCAGCGTTACACACGGGATGAACAGCGTGTCAGGGCGGTATGGGAGCGGGTCGACCGTATACCCGAGCTGTCTGCTATGGCACAGGGGATAGAACGGGACTGGGACGGGTACAAGATGCTGTTCCCCGACAGGATGGAGCGGGCAAAGGACTTCTTTGCCGTCGAAAAAGAATATCTTGACAGTCATCCGCAGTCGGGATACTTTACGGAGATACGGGGGCTCACGAGCTTCCCCGACTATATAGGGTATCTCCCTGCGGGGGCGATACCGCAGAAGGTGAGACATATGTACTATATGCCCTCTGATGATGGGCTCAGATACCCGTTCACAGGCTTTTCAAGAGAGGAGTATATGACTTTTCTCGACAGGGCCGTCGCGCTGTCCGTCAGCGCGGTGGAGGACGCCCAAAGGATCATGGTATCGGGAGGATGGGAGCATGAAGGATAAGATAACGGTGCTCATGATAGATGACGATGAGATGATCGCTGCAGCTACAGCAGAGTACTTCGATATGTTCGGAGTGAAGACGGCCTATGTTACCAGCTACGAGGACGCGGTGACGTTCCTGGCGGAGCATGATGTATCACTGCTGCTGCTGGATATCAATCTCGGCGATAAGTCGGGCTTCGACCTGTGCAAAAAGGTCCGTGAGGATATAGATATACCCATATTCTTCATCAGCGCCCGCACCAGTGACGATGATGTGCTGATCGCGCTGAACATCGGCGGCGATGACTATATCAAGAAGCCCTATACCCTCAGCGTACTGCTGGCCAAGGTCAAGGCAGCGGCTGCCCGCTACGAGCGCATGGCGGAGAAGGGGGCCGCAGCTCAGCCGTCGGACGGCATGATAAAGCTCATAGGCGATGTATATCTGGATACCAATATCCACAAGGTCATATCGGGCGGAAAAGAGATATCCCTCAAAGCGCTGGAGTATAAGCTGCTGTACTATCTTGCAGTCAACCGCGGGAAGGTCGTCACAAAGGATGAGCTGCTCAAAAACGTATGGGACGATGAGTACATCAACGAGGGGACTATCGCCGTGCATATCCGTCATCTTCGTGAGAAGACAGAGCCAGACCCCAAGGAGCCGAAGCTGATCAAGACCATATGGGGCGTAGGCTATATGATGGAAGAGATCGGGACATGAAGAGGTACTATACATATCTGCTGATAGTGCTTCTGGTGCTGGCAGCGGGACTGGCGGCAGTACTGGCGGTGATATACAAGGATCCGCGCTCTTCCGGCAGCACTGATGTGCTGCTCCTCAATGAGATCGCCCACAGAGCTGCAGACGGCACTATGTCCGATGATGTCGCTCCGGGACGCCAGTTCGTGATACTCGACGTAAACAGTAAAGTCTTGACCGACAGGCGCACAGGCTCCCCGGAGATGCTGACTTTGGAGACTGCGGTGGAAAGGCGTATGCCCTATACCTATATCATAAAGAACAAACAGATCGCGGGCTGCGTGATACTCACGGACTGCGATGACCCGATCGACGATCAGCGAAGGATGATAGTCATAGGGTATTGTCTGGGGGCGGTGCTGATCCTGGGAGCGTCTGTCATGATAGGGGGCTATATACGCAGGACGGTGATCATCCCCTTTGATGATATGCGCAGGTTCGCCTCGGATGTGGCAGCGGGGGACCTTGATACGCCTCTGGCTATGGACAGGGAGAATATGTTCGGCGCGTTCTCGGAGAGCTTCGACATAATGCGTGAGGAGCTGAGAGCCTCCAGAGCACGGGAGCTGGCTCTGCAAAAGAAGGAGAGGGAGATGGTCGCGTCTCTTTCTCACGACCTGAAGACGCCCATAACGGGCATAAAGCTCACATCGGAGCTGATGACGGCGGTCTTCTCCCAACACGAGGGCACCGAGCTCGCTGTAACTCCGGATATGACGCGGAAGATGGAGAATATCTATCGTAGAGCCGAGGAGATAAACATACTGGTGACAGATCTGTTCTCGTCCACGCTGGAGGATCTGGGCGAGTTCAAGGTGAACTGCACCGATGAGCGCACGGATGTGATAGCCCAGATCGTATCCAAGCATGACCCGCAGGGGCTCGTCCGCATGTCAGAGCTGCCGGAGGCGCTGGTGCATATAGACCAGCTGCGCCTGTCTCAGGTGATCGGCAATATTATCTCCAATTCCTACAAATACGCAGGCACTCCCATAGATATCGGATCGAGGCTGGATGATGGTTTTCTGGAGATGACCATAGCCGACAGCGGCCCAGGAGTTTCGGAGGAGGAGACGGAGCTGATCACCAACAAGTTCTACCGCGGCAAGGAGCATGGTGACAAGGAGGGCAGCGGTCTGGGACTGTATATCGCTAAGATACTCATGGAAAAGATGGGCGGAGAGATCTCCGTGAAGAATGCAGGCGGACTGTGCGTCACGCTGCTCATACCGCTAAGTTGAATATGTATGCTCCCGGTGGATGGCCGGGAGCATTTTTTATGAAAATACCCCCCAGTTAAGGATCTGATAAGAGATCAACAATACTCCGACAAGGATTTTTATATTTTTATGGTGTATAATACTATCATAGGATAAACTCTATGAAAGGCAGTGTTAGTATGATCCCTATCTTACGTACTGAAAAGCTGTGCAAGTCCTTCTCCAACGGCGGTACACAGCAGCATGTGATAAAGAACCTGGATCTTCAGATCATGGACGGCGACTTCACGGTCATCATGGGAGCGTCGGG
>JAFYEQ010000146.1 GCA_017544185.1 Oscillospiraceae bacterium | reverse complement strand
CTCGACCTTGAACTCCTTGGTAACTATCTCATCGAACTCTACCTTCGCAGTCGGCGGGTCTATGCTCTTGGTAGTGAAGGTCGCGCCGTTAGTCGATAATATCTCAAGTTCAAGCGCCTTTTCTCCGGGTTCGAGTACGTTTCCGACATCGGCTACGGCGTACAGATCGTCGATCGTCAGCTCGCCCATGGTGGCACGATCTCCCTCCAGTACTACAGTGACTGTCTCATCTGTTATGTTCACGACCTCCAGACCCAGGCTCTGGGTATAGGAACCTTTAAGATCTACTATCACGGGGACATTGGCATATTTCTTCTGCACCGTGGGGAACTGGTTTATAGACACCACCGCCCACACGATTATGGCGATGAATATGGACAGTACCGTCAGAGCCTTGTCGTTCTCTATGATGCTGCCGAGCCTGAAGCCCTTCTTCTTTTGTTCCTTCTCATTGTTCTTTACGGGAGTATCGTTGTTCTTCATGTCTACCTCCCTTAGTTGCTGCTCTGACCGGATCTGTTGTCTGCGTTCTTCAGACGAGCCTTGATCTTGTCAGACAGTATCTTATCTCTCAGCGCTCTCTTCAGAGTATCCTTGGAGTAGCCGCGTATGAGCTTGCCGTTCTCTGCGATGGATATACCGCCTGTCTCCTCGGACACTACGACTACAACTGCGTCAGAGTTCTCGCTCATGCCTATGGCCGCACGGTGACGAGAGCCCAGCTCGGATGGCAACAGTTTCTCGTTCTCGGGCTTTGGCAGGAAGCACGCAGCTGCGTATATCAGACCGTCGCGCATGATCACCGCACCGTCGTGGAGCGGTGTCTTTGGGAAGAATATCGTGTTGAACAGCTCATTGGAGGGCTCGGCGTTGAGCACCTTGCCCGTCTCCACCAACTCGCCCAACTTAGTCTCACGCTCCAGCACTATGATAGCGCCCGTAGTGGTAGCGGACAGGTTATCACATGTATCGCATATGATATCTATCGCCTTCGACCACGCGCCTACGTCGCTGCTCTCACCGCCCAGCTTGGATATCATTCCCCATCCGAAATATCCCACCTTCTCGATGGAACGGCGGAGCTCAGGCTGGAACAATACTATCAGCGCCAGTACGCCTATACTGAACACCTTGCTCAGCAGGTAAAGCGTCACCTTCATATTGACGATATACGCAAAGAGATATACCACCAGAAGTATGAGCACGCCCTTTACGATACTTCCTGTACGGGTATCGCGCATGAACTTGATGAGCTCAAGTATCGCGAATGCCAGCACAGCGATATCAAGTATATCGTTGAGCGCAGGCGGCATCTCCAGCGAACGCACGGAGTTTATAAAGTCATTCAGCCAGTCCATGATCGGCTCACTCCTTTAAGTCATCGGTACAAAGCCATGCTTATCTATACAGCACGGCATCACAGATCACTTTTGTCCCTGCTCCGCAGCCATATTGGCTCTCGCGGTGGAGAGCATGAGCTTTATGCGGTTCTCCTGATTCACGCGGGTAGCGCCCGGGTCGTAGTCTATGGGGACTATGTTCGACTGAGGATACTGCTCGCGGAGCTTACGCACCATGCCCTTGCCGATGATATGGTTGGGTAGGCAGCCGAAGGGCTGCGCACACACGATATTGTTTATGCCCATATGTATCATATCCACCATCTCGGCGGTAAGGAGCCAGCCCTCGCCCATCTTGTTGGCGGGAGATATGTACTGCTCCACGTCGGCCTTGGCATGCTCGAAGGGAGTAGGCCCGAAGAAGCGGGACCCCTTAACGGCAGCTATGATCTTGTTCTGCATCATCTTGAAGAATCCCTTGACACCCAGAGATGCGAAGTATTTCTTGTACTTCACATGGTACAGCTCTGTCTCCACGATATGATGGTCGCCCATGAATATAAGGAAATCCACCAGACCGGGGCAGTACACCTCGCAGCCCTCGGACTCCAAGAACTTCTGCAGCTCGTTATTGCCCAGAGGAGAGTACTTTATGAAGATCTCGCCCACTATGCCCACCTTGACTACGCTCGGATCGGGGGTATAGGGTATGGCCTCGAAGTCCTTGACGATCTGGGCCGCGAACTTGTCGAAGGATGTGAAGGAGAATTTCTTGTCGATGAGTATATCCATCCACTTGTCCACGACCTTGTCCGTATCGCCCTTGTTGTCCTCATAAGGACGCACCTGATTGGACAGGAGCATCAGTATGTCTGCATAGCAGAGAGATACTATGATCTGTGCCAGCATAGGCGCGGAAAGGTGGAAGCCCGGGTTCTTCTCGATGGGAGGTATCGCCAGCGAGATAACAGGCACGTACTCCATGCCGCACTTGATCAGCGCCTTTCTGATCAGGTGTATATAGTTGGACGCTCTGCATCCGCCGCCTGTCTGCACCATCATCAGCGCGGTCTTATGCAGGTCTATCGTCTCGTCGTACTTCAGTGTATCTATGAACTGACCGATGACCAGCAGCGCAGGATAGCAGGTATCGTTGTGTGTATATCTCAAGCCCTCGTCCACTATGCGTCTGCCCGATGTGGTGAGCAGCTTCATCTTGTAGCCGTAGTTATTGAACACTTTCTCCAGGAATCGAAAGTGCAGCGGCAGCATATTAGGTATAAGGATCGTATAGTCCTTCCTCATCTCCTCTGTGAAGAGCAGTCTGCCATTCTCTGTATATTGAAGTTCAGCCATATATCCCTCCGGAAAAGTCGCTGATTTGCCTTATTTACCATAACTAAAATATTATACCACATCTCACGATAAATATCAAGTATTTTTTGTAAATTGTGTCGGTAGTACCGACAGCCATCTCGCAGATGTTTGCCAGAAGTT
>JAFYEQ010000013.1 GCA_017544185.1 Oscillospiraceae bacterium | reverse complement strand
GGGGGATCTTTATACCCACGATATAGTCCATCTCCTGCAAGAAGCAGGATATAGCATAGAAACCGTCCTTGTAGAACGCGCCGATCCGCCGCGCTTCGTCGCTGTCAAGGCCCTTGTAGTCCGGGGGACATACGAACGTCCAGTCGGCGCCCTCGCGGTCGAAGGCTATCCTGAAAAAGCAGTCGATATCCGTAGACTTGTGACCGTTTTGCATCAGCAGTATATGATGCTCACCGCACTGCACGGCAGGAGCCACTATCGCACTGCTCCCGTCAAAGGATATCACCGCCAAAAACGGCTCATCGTCCTCTATGGCCTTATCCACGTCCTCATCGGACGGATATCTCTTTATATCCATATCCCTCACCTATGCTTCTTCGTCATCTTATCAGCGTACATACGCTTGTCCGCCTCCGAGATCACGGTGTCGGGATCTGCGGTCACAGGTGCATGGGCACAGCCTATGCTGACGGAGATGGTATACTCCCTGCCGGCAGCTGCGCTCATATCCGACAGCATCGATCTCAGCCGCTCCATGCGCTGCCTCTCCCGGTCCTCATCGAAGGTGCCGACGCCCTGTATATAGAACTCGTCGCCGCCCGCGCGGATGGCTATATCGTTTTCGCCCGCGATGCTCCGCACCGCATCGGCTGCCGTCATTATCGCACGGTCGCCCTCGGTATGGCCGTAGTTGTCGTTGATATACTTGAGCCCGTCCATGTCTATGACAAGGGCTATCCACTCGTCGCCCTCCGCCGCACGGGAGCGAAGATCCTCTATCCCCTTCTCCATGCCCCGACGGTCGAGGAGACCGGTCATGCCGTCATGCCTTGCCAGCTGAGCCAGACGCTCCTTGGAGCGTATCATCTCCAGAGCGTTGTCTACGTTGCGTATCCAGTTGTGGAACACGTAGCCGATCTTTTTCTTCTGGGATATGGGGTTCTGGAGCACCGCATACCCCAGCGTCACGCGGCTGAAATGTATGGGCACGAAGTAGAACACCGACGGCTCGTGGGACTCGCTCAGCGCAGGGATCAGCTCCTTGGTGTCGAACATATGGTCGCCCTTCACCGAGCAGTGCTGCTTGTCGTCGAGGATGAACTCCTCCGTGGGGATGGTATGCATCACGTTGTCCATCCTGTCGGGATAGCCCTTGATGCGCCCGCTCTCCGTGTCCAGCCAGTTCGGGTCGAGACAGAGCCAGAAGTTCTCATAGGGACGCAGCAGCCAGTCAGCGGCGCATATCATCTTGAGTCCTGTCTCTACATCGGCGGCAGCTGTGAAGGATTCGAAGGTGTAGCTGTCAAGGAGCTTGCAAAGATCCACCTCGTCGAGATGGCCTTCGATGACGTAGTTATGCGTGGAGTTCCACAGAGAACCCATCAGCCTTTCCTTGATATACCCCGTATCTTCGGGACATCCGCAGCTGGCGCCGATACGCAGCCCGTTCTCCTTCGACTGCCGCGGCGGTATCACGGGGAGATCCGGATCCATACGCTCTCTGAGGCTGTTTATAGCCCTGTGTACCGATACGGTAAGGTCGGGTATATACGATGTCACCGTAGGCTTTGCCATAACGGTCTCCACCGCCCCGTCAAAGCCTGTGACGCATATGTCCCCGGGAGCATACCCGCGCTTGCCGAGGGTAGCGGTAAGTCCTATCGCCATATGGTCGGAGGCGCATATCACCGCATCCGGACGCTCTATCTCGCCGCTCATGATCTTCTCTGCCAGCGCCATGCCCGAGGTATACCAGAAGTCGCCGTTTATGACGTTCGAGTCATCGAAGCGCATCCCTCGCAGGGCATACTCGTTCCTGACCCCGCGCAGACGGCGTTCGGACACGGTGTTCCCCTTGGGACCGCCGAGGAACAGCAGACGCTGGGGCCTGTGCATATCCAACACATGGGCAGTTATGCGCTCGAAGGCCGATGTCTCGTCGGGCGCGAACACGGGATAGTCTCCCAGAGGGATGTCCAGCACAGCCACGGGCTTGTCACATTCCCTCTTCAGCTTGTCCAGTATGCGGTCGTTGAGGAAGCTGTCTTCCTCCGCGGTGAGGGATATGGCATTCACCAGCACCGCGTCCACCTTATCGAAGTTGATCAGCTCGTATATGTTCAGCTCGCCCTCCAGATAGTCCTTGAAGTAGTGGCACGACTGCACCAGCATCGTCCATACTATCAGGTCGTAGCCGTACTGTGCGCACACCGAACACACTGCATCCAGCGCCAGCTGCTGATACATAGCCTCGGGGTATGCCATGATATATCCTATACGCTTAGGCTGTTTATATATCATCGTATCACCTCATATCTGTCTGCGGACCAACGGCTGGATGCTCATACGTCAGAAGTGGACGAAGTGACCTATTATCGCTCTTACTATCACGGAGACGAGGAACATAGCGCCCGTCGCCGCATACATGAGCTTATCCGACTCCTTGATGTCCTCAAAGTGTATCTCTGTCTTTTCGTCGCCTACGGTCTCGCGGTGTATCTCCTCGCCGCCGACCGACATATCCCCGCCCAGCTGTACGCCCAGCGCTCCTGCGAAGGCAGCATGTATAGAGGAATTTGGCGGATACTTCTTGCCGTCGCGGGAGAGGATCGCTCTCGCTGCCTTGCTGTCGAGCTTGACGATACCAGCGGTAAGGGCTGCGAGCCATGCTGCGAGCATAGTGGGTATCGCCAGCATGATACGGTAGGCTGTCTTGGACGGTGCGCGGAACGCCTCACCTGTCTCAGCCTTGCCGAGCACATCCTTGGCTGCCTGAGCACCGCGGTACATCAGCGCCAGCGGCACTCCGCCCAGCATCGCCCAGAACAGCGGCGCTACGCTCTCCGCAGCGGTATCCTCCGCCACGCTCTCCACAGCCGCACGTACTATACCGTCCTCATCCAGACCGACGGTATCGCGCTCGGACACCATGGATATCTGTACGCCCGCATCGGTGATGAAGCCGTCCTTCAGTCTGTTATGGACCTTCATGGTCTCATCGAAGCTGTGTCTTGCCGACAGGCACCACCAGAAGAGCACGCCCTCCAGCACTGCTCCTATGGGCGGGAACAGCAGATATATGACAGCCGTCACAGCAGCTGCCCCTGCCAGCGCCGCACCCATCACAAGGAAGGTACACAGCTGTCCCTTGCCCTTGTCGGGCTCTTTTCCTTCTTCGCCTGTGTACTTATCGCGCAGCTTCGACGCAAGGAGCTCCAGCAGGTGCAGGGGTGTGGGGATCCCTGCGGGATCACCGAACATCACATCCAGTATGAGACCTATTATGATAGGCATTGCAAGCAGCATAGCAGCCTCCCGGTACGTTCATCAGAGCTTCAGGCCCTTGAAGTAGTCATCAAGTATGCCTGCGGACTTGGCAAATTTAGCCTGCTCCTCATCGGTGATGGACAGGCGCACCACTTCCTTGACGCCGTTGCGTCCTACTATAGCGGGGACGCCGATGAAGACGTCTGTCTGGTCGTACTCGCCCGACAGCTTCACCGACAGGGTGAGTATGGAGTTCTCATCGTTGAGTATCGCCTTGACGATACGTGTGAGGGACATACCTATACCGTAGTAGGTAGCACGCTTTGCTGCGATGATCTTATATGCAGCCGTGCGCACCTGATCCTCTATCGCGGACAGGTCCTCCTTCTTGTAGAGGAAGGGCCTCTCGCTGATGACCTCGGTGACGGGCTTGGTGCCCAGCAGGGCCTGAGAGAAGGGCACGAACTCGCTGTCGCCGTGCTCGCCTATGACATAGGCGTGTATGTTCTTGGGATCCACGGTGAAATAGTCGCCCAGCAGATAGCGAAGTCTTGCCGTATCCAGCGTGGTGACCGTACCTATGACTCTCGATGCGCCGAAGCGTGACAGCTCATATGTGACCCTCGTCATTATATCTACGGGATTGGTAGCCACGAGGAATATGCCATCGAAGCCCGACTTCACCACGGGGGTGATTATGGAGCGGAACACCTCTACGTTACGCTGGAGAAGATCCAGTCTGGTCTCGCCGTCCTTCTGAGCCACGCCTGCGGCTATGACGACTATGTCCGCGTCCTTGCAGTCGGAGTACTCCCCTGCGTAGATCTTCATGTTCGACTTGGCGAAGGCCAGGCCGTGATTGAGGTCCATCGCCTCTCCCTGTGCCCTCTCCTTGTTGATGTCTATGAGCACCAGCTCATCCGCAACGCCCTGGTTGAGAGCCGCATACGCAAAGCTCATGCCTACCATGCCCGTACCTATGAGTACGACCTTCTTGTTCTCGTTCTTCATACGACATTACCTCCCTTGTGATAGTATAGCTATATCAGACTTATGTCATTCAGAGCTCTTCACAGCGATGCCCAGTATATCAAGGCTCTCCGCATCCACGGGAGCGGGAGCGCTGCTCATGAGCTCGCTGGCGTTCTGCACCTTCGGGAAAGCGGTCACGTCGCGCAGACTGTCCGCGCCGCACATGATCATAGCCAGACGGTCGAGGCCTATGCCCATACCGCCGTGAGGTGCCGCACCGTACTTGTATGCCTCCACCAGGAAGCCGAACTTAGCCTCGATCTCCTCATCGGTGAGCCCCAGTGCCTCGAACATGCGCTGCTGCAGCTCATAGTCATTGATACGTATGGATCCCGATGACAGCTCGGTGCCGTTGAGCACCAGATCGTATGCCTTTGCGAACACCTTCTCGGGAGCGCTGTCCAGATACTGTATGCACTCATCCAGAGGCATAGTGAAGGGATGATGCATAGCGTCCCAGTGCTGGGTGTCCTCGTTCCATTCAAAGAAGGGGAACTGGGTGATCCACAGGAAGTTGTAACGTCCCTCGGGTATCATATCCAGCTGACGAGCCACATTGAGACGGAGAGCGCCCAGTGCGGGGAGCACAGCGGAGGTCTTGTCGGCTATGATGAACACCGCATCGCCCTTCTCTGCGCCTGCCTTCGCCAGTATGGCATCCAGCTCGCCGTCCTTGAGGAACTTGGCGAAGGAGCAGTTGGGAGCATCTTCAGCCCAGCGAATATACGCCAGACCCTTTATACCGATGCCCTTGACATACTCGGTCAGCTTGTCGATGGTCTTTCGGGTGAAGTGTGCAGCGCCGCCCTTAGCGGTGATGCAGCGGACGGAGCCGCCTTCTGCTATAGTATTGGTGAAGGGCGGGAACTCTACAGCCTTCACCGTGTCGGTAAGGTCTGTTATCTCCATGCCGAAGCGGGTATCGGGCTTATCCGAACCGAAGCGTTCCATAGCCTCGGTATAGCTCATACGGGGCAGGGGCACGGGGATGTCCACGTCCAGCACTTCCTTGAACAGGCGGGACACGAAGCCCTCTGCTATCTGCATGATGTCCTCTTCCTCGACGAAGGACATCTCCATATCTATCTGCGTGAACTCAGGCTGACGGTCTGCGCGAAGGTCCTCATCGCGGAAGCATCTTGCCAGCTGTATATACCTGTCGAAGCCTGCTATCATCAAAAGCTGCTTATATATCTGAGGCGACTGGGGCAGCGCATAGAATGAGCCCTGATGTATGCGGGAGGGCACCAGATAGTCCCTTGCTCCCTCGGGAGTGGACTTGATCATCATGGGGGTCTCGATCTCTATGAAGCGGTTCTCGTAGAAGTATTCCCTCGCCACCCTCGCGATCTCCGAGCGCATGATGATATTGCGCTGCAGGGGCGCACGCCTCAGATCCAGATAACGGTACTTGAGCCTGAGCTCCTCGTTGGTGTTCAGGTCGTCCACGATCTCGAAGGGAGTGGTCTGTGCCTTGGCAAGTATCCTCAGCTCCGTCACGAATATCTCTATGCTGCCCGTGGCGATGTCGTTGTTCTTGCTCTCGCGCTCGCGTATGTCGCCCTTTACCAGAAGTACATACTCCGTGCGCACGGTCCCGGCCTTCTCGAACACGGCCCTGTCGGTGGTATCATCGAATGCCAGCTGCACTATACCTGTACGGTCGCGCAGATCTATGAATATCAGATTGCCCAGGTCGCGCACCTTCTGCACGTAGCCTCCTACGACCACTTCGCCCGAAGCGGGCACCTCAGCACAGTAATGGGTCCTCTTGAGCCCTTTCATATTGTCCATCGTTACATATCCTTTCATATCTATATTATTATATTCATCTATATTCATCATATCACCATCCGAGATACAGCAGATCCTTGCACTGCAGATACTCGTCAAAGTCCCCGGAAAAGCCGTACTCTCCCTCGAAATCGCTGTCCATGATGACCTCATTGCGGTCGATAGAGTATACGAACTCATGCACGCTCTTTTCGCTGCGGTCGTAGCTGATGAAGAACAACTCATCGAAATAGCATACCACCGACGCCGACCTGTACTCGCCCTTGAAGGGCACCTCACAGAAGTTGCTCCGGTGCGCAGCGGAGAACCGCCCCTGTCCGTCTATCACGTTGAATAGATAGGGCACGTCGTCCACCGAGAACATATAAGCACGCTCTATCGCGCCGCCGTCGGGATCCTTCACGTCCTCCTCCGCGCTGATGAGCTTCACCCTCTCGTAGGGGACCTTGTACCCCTCCTCCATGATCGCGACGATCTCATCATAGCTGCGGTGACCCTTCAGCATATATTCGCGCTCTGTCATATACTCATCGCCGTATTTTTTTATCAGCAGCTCCTCGGGCACCAGATAGTCGCGCCCCAGCGTTATGACGTCGTAGGCCCTGTTTTTCTTCATCGCGTCATCGTACTCTTCCTTCGTGCAGTCCTTACCGTTGACGCTGTACTCGGTGATGAAGCTCTGCTCATCCGCGTCGGGATCGACCTCCTCTGACCAGTCTACCCCCTCGTAGCAGTACGCGGTCAGGTCTTCCTTTACCTCATCGCCCTCGATGTGGGAAGAGGACGTGCTGTCATAGCCCATATGCATATCCCCCGTGCGGATCTCCTTCCACATGGGGCTCCAGCCTACCTCGCCGTATACGCCGAAGCCGTAGTAGGGCTCCGCTCCTTCGCCGGTGGGGACCCAGTACAGATGATGCACCTCACCGTCATGGTAGCTGTATATCTCCGTCTGAGCCATATGCCACTCGCCCACGGATATTATCAGCTCGGGTATGCCGTCATCCGTCATATCGTACAGCGAGCACATATCGGGGATGCTGTACTCATCGCCGTCCTCGACAAGTCCCATCATAGTCTGACGATAGGCCGCCGACCATTCGGTCACGGGCACATCCGACGGGATCACGGTACCGGTGTATACCATCTCGGCCGTATCTACCTGCATATCCTCCTCGATCCTTACAGGCGTCCCCATGACTCCCGATGAGTCATAAGTCACCTCCGTAGTGATCGCCGTCGTATCTGCGGCCGTCGTCTCCGATGCCGTCTCGGATGTGGTCTCCTTCGGAGCGGTATCCGTCGCCCCATCCTCGGGCGCACCGGACGCGGTATTCGTACATGCGGCCAGCATAAGTGCCGCCAGTATCACGATGGCTGTCCGTCTTTCCCGTTCGTATCTCTTCATATATCCTCTTTCCCGCTCACGCTGTCTATATACTCAGACAGCGCCTCATAGTAGCTCTTATCGGGCATCATACGCGCGAACCCCGCCACTGCAGCGAGTATCTCATGTATATCCGGGTCGCTCGTGCATTCCATCCGTATCGCAGATACGGGCGGCAGAGCATTTATCATCCTTGTCAGAGCCTCATCGGGGGTGATCATCCCCCGCTTCTCGCACTCCATAGACACCCGACATACCCTCACGAACTCGCGGAGCCTGCCAAGCCTGGCGATGCGTATCTTCGCCGCCGCCTTCCGTGCCCTTATGTAGGGCGAGAAAGCACGCCTTGTCTCGGCGGACAGCGCATACCACGCCCCGCTCTTGATCAGCGCCGCAGCGATGAGGAAGAACACCTCTGTCCTGCGGGCGTCCAGTATCTCGCCGCGAAGGGCAGTCGCGAGCTCTATATGTACCTTGCCGTCAACGGCGCTGTGACTGTCGAAGAACCCGCGCACCAGCTCCGCCGTCCTTGAGGGCACGCCGGAGGTATCGGGATCTGAGAGCATAGTCGACGTGAACGTACATATACGCACGCCGTATTCGTATACAACGATGAGATCTGTCATATCACGCCCGCCCTTCTGTCGGCGATGAGAGCTCTGTACCGGGAGCCGCGATGTATCGTCTTTTGCTTTTGCTGCTCCTTATTCGGCGTCCCCGCATTCTATGTCGATACGGTCTGCCACGTAGGTGTCCATGAACGCCTGCGCCAGATCCTTCTCAAGATCCACGGGGATCTGCTCTCCGGTCTTCATGTTCTTTATGTTGGCCTTGCCCGTCTCCAGCTCACTGCCGCCTATGACGAGCAGATACTTGGCACGTATCTTATTTGCATACTTCATCTGCGCCTTGAAGCCTCTGCCGCAGAGCTCTGTCTCCACGCGGAAGCCGTCCTTGCGCAGCGCATCGGCGAGGATAGCGGCCTTGTGTCCCTCCGCATCGCCCATGGATGCGATATACAGGTCGCAGGTGGATGGCTCTCCGAAGTCGAAGCCCGCTGCCTTCATAGCCAGTATCACGCGCTCCATGCCCATGGCAAAGCCGAGAGCAGGGGTCTCGGGGCCGCCCATCTGGCCGAGCAGCTTGTCGTAGCGTCCGCCGCCGAGTATGGTGGACTGGGCGCCTATGCTGTCGGATATGAATTCGAATACTGTACGTGTATAGTAGTCAAGACCGCGCACGATCTTCTGATCCACCTCATAGGCTATGCCCATACCGTCGAGGAGAGCCTTCAGCTCATCGAAATGAGCCCTGCACTCATCGCACAGATAGTCTGTGATCATGGGGGCATCCTTTGCGATCGCCTTGTCCTCTGCGGACTTGCAGTCGAGTATCCTCATGGGGTTCTTGTCCAGTCTCGACTGACAGGTAGCGCAGAGCTTGTCCTTGTTGGGCTCGAAGTACTCGCGCAGCTTGTCATAGTAAGCCTGTCTGCACTCGGGGCAGCCGATAGAGTTGATGTGCAGCTTCGCATCATCCAGTCCCAGACTGTCCAGCAGCACACGCGCAAAGGCTATGACCTCCGCGTCTGCCGAAGGAGCAGCAGCGCCCACCATCTCCGCACCGAACTGATGGAACTCCCAGAGCCTGCCCTTCTGCACGTTCTCGTGACGGAAGGCACTGATCTGGTACCACAGCTTCTGGGGCAGGCTCTCATTGAGCAGGCCGTTCTGGAGCACAGCACGCATACAGCCCGCCGTCCCCTCGGGACGCAGGGTATAGCTGCTCTCACGGCCCTTGACCGTCCACATCTCCTTCTGTACCACGTCGGTGGTCTCACCTACGGAGCGGACGAACAGCTCTGTCTTCTCAAATGTAGGGAAGCGTATCTCCCTGAAGCCGTACAGTCCGGCGATATCCGCCGCCATCTGCTCCACTCTCTGCCATATATAGCTCTCGCCGGGCATTACGTCCTCGGCGCCCTTGTTCCTAGTTATCATATTTTACCTCTCCAATAAAGACTATAGACGCGCTGCGCCCTTTCGGGCATATATCGCCATCTTCCATTATACCACACTGTTCGGTCTTTGTCAAGATAAAAGCCCGATGCCGGATATCGGGAGCGTTCCCGGCTCCTGACTGTCATCTGTCCGGTATACCCGTTTGCTGTAGCCGGTGATAGAGAAAATATTTATTGACACACCTATATATCTGTGCTATAATGGGAGTACAGACAATATTTATATGCGATATGCGAGGTATATTATGCGTTATCTATTTACATCAGAATCGGTGACCGAAGGTCATCCCGATAAGATATGTGATCAGATCTCCGATGCAGTTCTCGACGAGATACTGCGCCACGACCCCAACGGCCGCGTAGCCTGCGAGACCACAGCCACCACGGGCATCATCTCCTGCATGGGCGAGATATCCACCACCTGCTATGTGGACATCCCCCGTATAGTACGTCAGGTAGTGCTGGACATCGGCTACGACAGGGCGAAGTACGGCTTTGACGGCAATACCTGCGCCGTGGTCACATCCATAGATGAGCAGTCTGCGGATATAGCCATGGGCGTCAACGAAGCTCTGGAGTACCGCGGTGACATCAAGGACGAGTTGGACACAGGTGCGGGCGACCAGGGCATGATGTTCGGCTTTGCCTGCAACGAGACCCCGGAGCTCATGCCCCTGCCCATATCCCTTGCTCATAAGCTGGCAAAGCGCCTGACCTATGTGCGCAAGAACGGCACTCTGGCATATCTCCGTCCCGACGGCAAGACCCAGGTGACAGTGGAGTACGAGGACGGCAAGCCCGTTCGCATCGACACGGTGGTCATCTCCTCCCAGC
>JAFYEQ010000145.1 GCA_017544185.1 Oscillospiraceae bacterium | reverse complement strand
TGATGCTGTTCTGCCTGTCCAGGAGCACTACCGCGCGGCGCTGCTCATCGTAGGCATAGCTGTAGCGGACATCGCCTGCTATGATCTTGCCCTCCTTCGTGCCGGAAGCGAGGATCCTGCTCACCGCCTCTGCGGCGGTCTCGGCAGGGAACTCGTCCTCATCCTCCGAGGAGCGCTGGGACATGAATATGCCCCTGATGCTGCCGTCATCGTCGATATCTATACGCACCCAGCCCGTACCTATCCTCGTAGGGTCAGCCGCTGGGAAGAAGCCGCCGCGGTCGAAGCGCACATCGGGCCTGAAGCCCTCCCCGGATGATGGTCTCCCGGGGCGACGCTCATCCTTCTCGGATGTATCCTTTTCGGATGTATCCTTCTCGGGCGGGTCCGACTTGGGAGCATCCTGCTCGGACGGGGGCATAGGCGGGAGCTCCAGACGGACTGACATGGCAGCCCTTATGGTGCGCTCTGCTCTCTGCTCCTCCGAGCGATACATGGACACGTATATCACTATGCATACCACTGTCATGACTATGGTGAGTATGGCGGTGATCATAGCCGTGGATCTGTGTCTAAGACGTTTTATCATAGCTTGTCTATAGTATATCCCACGCCGCGCAGGGTGCGTATGGACACCTTGGAGCCCAGAAACGTCAGCTTCTTGCGCAGGAAGGAGATGTACACCTCTACGTTGTTGTCCTCAGCCTCGCTGTCATAGCCCCATATCCGCGTGATGATCATATCCTTTGATACCACTGCACCGCAGTTTCGCATGAGCAGATCCATCACGTCGTATTCCTTGCGTCCCAGCTTTATGGAGCTCGTGCCGCAGCGCAGCTCGAAGGACGCGGTGTCCAGGACTATATCTCCGCAGGACAGCTCGTCCGAGGTGACGAGGGTATTTGACGAGCGCCTTGCCAGCGCTCTCACGCGGGCCAAGAGCTCATCGGTCTGGAATGGCTTGGTCAGGTAATCGTCTGCACCGCTGTCAAGCCCGCCTACCTTGTCCGACAGGGAGCCTCTGGCGGTGAGCATGAGCACAGGAGTGGCTATGCCGTTCCTCCTCATCTCACGCACTATGGAAAGACCGTCTCTTCCGGGGAGCATGATGTCCAGCACCACCACGTCGTATATCTCCGACATGGCATTGTCCAGCCCTTCATCCCCGTCGTAGAACACGTCTGCGGTGATGCGCTCCCGCTCGAATATCTGCACGAGCGCATCGGCCAGTCGTCTCTCATCCTCGACGATCATTATGCGCATATGACCACATCCTTGTCGGTATGAGCTCCTGTGAGCTGTTACTTGACGTACTTGCCAACGATCTCGGTGAAGGCCTTGACTGCGTCCTCTGCGGGAGCAGCAGTACCTGCGCCGCCCATAGCGCTGTCGGCACGTCCGCCGCCCTTGCCGCCTGTGATGGCAGCGGTCTCGCGGATGATCTTGCCTGCGTCTGCGCCCTTGGCTACGGCATCCTTGCCGCATACCACCAGCAGGGCCGTGGAGCCTGCGTCCTCATCGACGAACAGTACCACTGCATCGGACCACTTGTCCTTGGCCTCGTCGCCCATAGTGCGGAGCGCTGCCTTGGGCACGCCCGTGAGCTTCACGGTAGCTGCACGCACACCGTTCACATCTACGGCGTTGGCCATGATGTCGCCGGTCTTGGAGGAAGCCAGCTCAGTCTCCAGCTCGGACTTCTCGCGCATCAGATCCTTGATCTGCTGTACGTTGGCAGCGCAGCGTGCGGGCACGTCCTCTACAGAGGATGCCTTCAGTGCGGCAGCGGAAGCATTGAGCAGCTTCTCGTACCTGTTGAGCAGATCCATGACGCCGCCGCAGGTGATGCACTCGATACGTCTAACACCGGCTGCAACGGAGCTCTCGGATACTATTTTATAAAGTCCCAGTCTCAGGGTATTGTCTGCATGGGTACCGCCGCAGAACTCTACGGACACATCGCCTGCAGCCACTACTCTTACTATATCGCCGTACTTCTCGCCGAAGAGAGCCATAGCGCCCAGCTTCTTAGCCTCGTCTATGGGCATCTCCCTTGTGGTGACGGGTATGGCGTCCATTATGTTCTTGTTTACTATGGCCTCTATCTCAGCCAGCTCCTCGGGCTTTACTGCCTCGAAGTGGAAGAAGTCGAAGCGGCCCTTCTTGTCGTCCACATAGGAGCCTGCCTGATGTACATGGTCGCCCAGTACCTTGCGCAGAGCTGCCTGCAGCAGATGCAGGGAGGTGTGGTTCTTCATTATGGCCTGACGGCGCACAGCGTCCACCGATGCGTGTACCTCGTCGCCTACGGCCATGCCGCCCTCTGCAGCGGTGCCGAAGTGCATATATACGCCGTTGGGGTTCTTCTGGGTGTCGGTGACAGCGAAGGAGGACTCACCTATGGAGATGTAGCCCGTGTCGCCTACCTGTCCGCCGCTCTCAGCGTAGAAGGGGGTCCTGTCGAGTATGATCACGGCCTCGTCGCCCTCGTCGATGCTCTGTACCTCAGCGCCCTCGCGGTATATAGCGATGACCTTTGCGGGGCTCTCTGTACCGGTATACCCGGTGAACTCGGTCTTGCCGGTATTGAGCGCGGAGAGGACGCTCTCGTCCCAGGAGGAGCCGCCCTTTGCCAGCCTGTCCTCGCGGGAGCGGCGGCGAGCCTCTGCAAGAGCAGTCTTGAAGCCGTCCTCGTCGATGGATATGCCGCGCTCTGCAGCGATCTCACGGGTCAGGTCGATGGGGAAGCCGTAGGTGTCGGACAGCTTGAACACGTCCTCACCGTCCAGTATGCCGCCCTCGGATATGCCCGCAAGGAGCCTCTCCAGCAGGTCCATGCCGCCGTCGACGGTCTTGGCGAATGCCTCTTCCTCGGTGCGGATCACCTTCTTGATATATTCGCGCTTCTCCTCAAGCTCGGGGTATGCGGTCTTGTTCTCGTCTATGACGGTATCAGCCACCTCATAGAGGAAGGGACGCTTGATGCCCAGGAGCCTGCCGTGACGAGCGGCGCGGCGGAGGAGACGGCGGAGCACATAGCCTCTGCCGGTATTGGAGCAGGTGACGCCGTCGCCTACCATAAAGGTAGTGGAGCGGATGTGGTCTGTTATGACACGGAGGGATACGTCAGCCTTCTCGTCCTCTTTGTAGGTGACGCCTGCGATGCGGCTGATATGCTTCATTATGTTCTGTACGGTGTCCACCTCGAAGAGGTTGTCCACGCCCTGCATAGCCACAGCCAGACGCTCGAGGCCCATGCCGGTATCTATGTTCTTGCTGGCCATCTCGGCATAGTTGCCGTTGCCGTCGGAGTCGAACTGGGAGAATACCAGGTTCCATATCTCTATGATACGGTCGTT
>JAFYEQ010000144.1 GCA_017544185.1 Oscillospiraceae bacterium | reverse complement strand
GGGTGGTGAGTATGGGAGGGAATATATCCTTGACTTCCTCCCAGCTGAGCACGCCCGAGCGCTCCTTCAGGTACTTGCCCAGATTGGTGCCTTCTATATATCTGAATATCACATAGCCTGTATTGTTCTCGCCGAACATATCCACAGGCGGGTTGATATGGCTGAGAGTGCGCATCTTCGCCAGTGTCTTGTTAAGCTCCACGAACTCCGCCCTGAATGCCTTGTACTGAGCCACGCAGTCCGCCTTGACGGACATCACGGGGCTGTCCTTGGTGCGGCTGCACAGGGTATCGGGCATATACTCCCTGATGGTGACCTTAGATGAGGTGCCCATATCATAGCCGATATACTCGGCGCTCTCGCCGTTGCAGCGGAGAAGGCGCCCCACGATATACCTGCTGCCCAGTATGGTACGGGGCGGGAGATAGGACGGCGGGGACACGGCATCGGAAGGGTAGCCGCAAAGAGGACACACTTCGTCCTGCGGATCCACAGGCTCCATACAGCCCATGCAGAACTTCAGCTCTATATCTGCCACGTTCGTCCCCCCTTACACGGCTCATGCCGCAAAACTTCATTATATCATTTTACCAACTTGCCGCCCCTATGTCAAGTATTTACGCCGGATCGTAACGGTATCGGCGTCATTTGTATCGGTTTTTTAGCATTGACCGGGCTTTTGATACCGCTTTGTATTCTGTTTGTAACATAACGATGAAGTGAAGGGGCATAGAAAAGCCCCGCTCGAACTAGCGGGGCTTTATATATTATTATTCATGATCATCACCTATCATTTCTTTTATGAAGGCTGATAACTGTGTAGGCTCCCCACTTCATCATCTCTTAAAAAAATGTATCGTTTCTAAGTAAAGATAGTGCGTTATATGATCGTTATCATCATATAGATATACATAGTCCGAACCATTACCTCCTAAAACTTTCGTTTCGGTCATGTCGTTCTGTGTTACGATACCATAATACATAGTATCGGGAATATCATCCCAGTAGGCATCGCTCGTCATTATCTCTGCTCCATCACAATATCTCAGCATATTATAGAGATCAGTGAGTTTGTCCTCGGAAACGCTGACAAGATCATCCATATGTACATACCTATCATGTTCATCATCACTATAGTTCATGGTATACCTTTCAAACATATCACAAGCCGCCTCTTCAAGCCTGTCATATACATCGGGTATCTCATATATCTCATCAGGCGCGATGTTCCTGAAGTCGAACAGGCGTATCTCTCCTGTCTTCATCATATAATATCCATATATGTTCTCCTCGCCAAAATGCTCCGACATCACGAACACGATATCCGGCATCTCATCGAGCAGTGCCTGCTTCTCGCTCTCCGTCAGCTCCCTCTGCCATTCCTCTGTCTGTGTCGTTTCGGATGTCGTTTCCGTGGTCGTCGTTTCTGTCGTTGTCTCTGTTGTCGTTTCTGCGGTCGTCTCTGTTGTGACAGCAGTAGTCGTGTCAACAGTAGTAGTCGCTATCGTCGTATCGGATACGATCTCACCGCCCTGCCGATCGGTGCATGATGCAAGTAATACCGCACATGCCAAAGCCCAAAATGTGTATTTTCTCACGATCCCGCCTCCCGTGTTACAGAATATATATATCATAGCATAAAATATCATATACGTCAAGTCCGTCGGGGCATAGAAAAGCCCCGCTCGAACTAGCGGGGTTTTATATATTATTATTCATAATCATCACCTATCATTTCTTTTATGAAGGCTAATAACTGTGTAGGCTCCCCATAGACAGATAATGAGTTTACAAGGAAAAACAAGGATGCTATTATTGCACTTATATATTTTTTTACTGACCTATTCATTATATCACCTACTATGATCCTTTAAAAAAAATATGTATTCTCTATTAGTACGGTTCAAAGATATGGCATATATCATGGAAAAGAGTATGCGTTAGTTCATCATAGCTCGTATATGAGAATCCTACTCCTTCTCCGCCCAATGCTATTATTTCTTCCGAATCATTTTCATTTCTTATCCCATAGCATATCCAGTCACATTGTGAGTCTATACATATATAATCTTCCTCTCTTTCTGCTCCATCACAATATTCTAGCATATTATAGAGATCAGTGAGTTTGTCCTCGGAAACTTGACCTAGATCATCTTGATATATTATATTAGGTATGATCTTACCATCCGGAGTCACATCATAAAAATAGTAAGCATACTCGAACATATCACAAGCCGCTTCTTCAAGCCTGTCATATACATCGGGTATCTCATATATCTCATCGGGCGCGATGTTCCTAAAGTCGAACAGGCGTATCTCTCCTGTTTTCAGCAGATAATATCCATATATATTTTCCTCTCCATAGTGCTCCGACATCACGAACACGATATCCGGCATCTCATCGAGCAGTGCCTGCTTCTCGCTCTCCGTCAGCTCCCTCTGCCATTCCTCTGTCTGTGTAGCCTCGGACGTCGTCTCCGTGGTCGTCGTTTCTGTCGTTGTCTCTGTTGTCGTTTCTGTGGTCGTCTCTGTTGTGACAGCAGTAGTCGTGTCAACAGTAGTAGTCGCTATCGCCGTATCGGATACGATCTCACCGCCCTGCCGGTCGGTGCATGATGCAAGTAATACCGCACATACCAAAGCCCAAAATGTGTATTTTCTCATGATCCCGCCTCCCGTGTTACAGAATATATATATCATAGCATAAAATATCATATACGTCAAGTCCGTCGGGGCATAGAAAAGCCCCGCTCGTGTGAGCGGGGCCGATGCAGCTTAGTCAGCTATGTAAGGGAGAAGAGCTATGTGTCTTGCACGCTTGATAGCGACAGTGAGCTCTCTCTGATGGAACGCGCAGGTACCGGTAACACGGCGGGGAAGGATCTTAGCCCTCTCTGTCATGCACTTTCTGAGCCTTGCGGTATCCTTGTAGTCTATTCTCTCCACCTTGTCAGCACAGAAGACGCAAACCTTTTTGCGGCTCCTCTTCTGACCTCTGGGAGATCTCTGCTCTCTTTCCATTATAAACCTCCTATGATGGTCACGCATACGAATGTCGGCGGACGATCCGCCGCGGACGATCTTCCGATGTTCCCGCCGGTCTATGCGGTCATACCGCATGACAGCGCCTTTCTCACCCTATCAGAAGGGGAGATCGGAGTCGCTGATGACGCCCTCGAAATCCTTGAGCGTGTCAAGGGGGACGCCCTGACCTGCAGGGTCGCCGTTGTTCTGTGCCGGAGCCTGATCCTGTGAGCCTCTGCCGCTGTTGTAGCCGCCGCCGTAACCGCCGTTATAACCGCCATTACCGCCGCTGTAGCCACCGCCGTAGCCGCCCTGACCGCCGTTGTAGCCGCCGCCATATCCGCCGTTGCCGCCGTTATAGCCGCCGCCGTAGCCGCCCTGACTGCCGCCGCCTGCAGATGCCTTGGTCTCGCCGAAGCCCACATTATTGACGTATACCTCAGTGGTATAATGCTTTACGTCGGGATGATTGCGGTCATCGTATGAGCCTGAACGCAGGTCGCCCTCTACAAGGATGAGCCTGCCCTTGGAGAAGTTGCGGTGTATGAACTCCGCTGTCTGTCTCCATGCCACGCAGGTGATGAAATCAGACTGTCTCTCACCGTTCTTATCGGCGAAAGCTCTCGTGATAGCTACCGTGAAACGGCAGGTCGGCACGCCCGACTGGGTCTGCCTGAGCTCGGGGTCGGCTGTGAGCCTTCCCATGAGTATCACCTGATTTATAGCAGTTGCACCTATCATATGATCAGCCTCCCTTTACGGTCACTTTACGATAATGAGTGAACGAAGAACGCCGTCTGTGATCCTGAGCACTCTGTCGAACTCAGCAGGGAACGCAGGCTCACTGTTGAACGTGTAGAGAACATAGTATCCGTCGGACTGATAGTCGATATCGTAGGCGAGCTTCCTCTTGCCCCACTCATCAACATTGACCAGCTCTCCGGCAGCCTCTATCATGCCCTTGAACTTCTCTGCGAGCTCCTTGGCAGCGTCTTCACCGTTCTTAAGGGAATAGACCACCATTGCCTCATAGGTCGCGTTTGTCTTTGCCATTTAAAGCACCTCCTCCTGGGATAGCCGACCACTATGTGCCGGCAAGGATAACATATCTATTTTATCACGATCGATGTGCTTTGTCAAGCATCATCGGAAAATAAATGTGAATATTTTGTAAATTCTGTTCTGTCAAGATATGCGGCGATATATTGACATATCCGCCGCTTTGGGATATAATAAATGAGAGGCTTACGATACAGGGAAGCACTGAACATACCTATATCATAATGAAACGAAGTCGTAGGGTGGGGGCAAGCCCCACCGCTCCGGACCGTTCAGCATTTTCATCGCTTCCCTGTGATAATAGAGGGGATATCATGGATAAGAAAGTAGTTACTGTCCACAGGGTCCTGTTCTGGGCGAATGTGGCCATACTCGCGGCAACGCTGGTGTATTATCTGATACGCTGGGGCTCGCTGCCCGATGAGATAGGCGTACATTTTGGGTCGGACGGCGCCTTCGATGTGGTGGAAAAGAAGATATACGGCTTCTACCCGCATATCATATGCGGAGCGATCATGGCTTTGACAGGCATAGCAGGCCGTATGGTGATGAAGAGGCCTACGGGACTTAAGATATCCGAGCGGGGCGAACGGCTCTTCAAAGCGGAGCTGCTGATCACGCTGGATGTGTTCCTGATGGTATGGACGGCCATGTTCTCCATGTGGTCTCTGTCAGTGTCCACGCAGACACCGCTGGACATCGGGCTACTGTCGTATATCTCGACGGCGGTGATGCTCCTCGTGCTCATCGGCGTCATAGCTCAGATCGTCACTTGCATCGCATGCAGGCAACATGCCGACACAGACGCCGGCGGCAAAAACGCAGCAGACACAGCCAAGGCTGACAGCTCCGGCATAGGTCACAGGCTCTGCCGCATCGTGCCCTGGCTGCTCTGCGTCGGCTGCATCGCCATGACCATCGAAGGCTGGGACAGGCACCCCGCCGACGACGCCCTGTACTTCAACAGCGACTACTACGGCAAGGCCTATTACGCCAACTTCGGCACCTATATGGACAAGAACTTCCTTGCCATACCGCCGATACTGATGATGGCGCTGCTGACCGCCCTTGAGGTCATAGGCATACGCTCATCGAGAGCGGGGAAAACAGCTCTGACCGCCCTCACCGACCGCGCCAAGCTGATAAACGGCGTGTTCTTCTTCTGGTGGTGCATCATACTCGTATCGGAGCTGGGCATAGGCTATATCTCCGTGACGCTGTATATCATACTCCTCGCCCTGTCTGCGGCGAGATACATCACCACCCGCAAGACCATATCACCGGAGGACGAATGACCGCACGAGGCGTTATCTCTTCCTCATCCACACCCGCATAGCCGTCTCTCCCCTGTTGCACCAGGTATAGTAGGGTATGGCGCGGGCCGTGACGGGGTCTTGACGCAGGCTGCGGACATACAGCTCATCCGTGTCCTCGTCCCGCATTGCTGCCGCATCTATGGTGACGCATCCTCCAAGCTCCTCATTATGTCCCGATACCACAGGATCTTTTGAGGTGTCCACCGTGAGCCCCGCCACATCGCCGCCGTTGTCCGTGCCCTCGAAGCAATATACCAGCGGCCCTCTCGTAACAGCGGCCATGCCTGCTATGGTGGGGATCCGCGGGGACGCGCAGTTCCAGTGAGGCATACCGTCCAGCGTCAGTACTATCGACATACCGTCGGTGATGTCTATATACGCATAGCCCTTGCGCAGATCCGTTACAGGTCTGCCGTCCGCGGTGAGCGTGGAGCTCTCCGACCAGGCGGGTATGCGCACCGCAAGGCGCTTAGCGCTCCCTGCCTTCTCCACCGTGAAGCGTACATCCATATCATGGGGATAGGACGTGTCGCAACGCAGTATGCAGCCATTCACGAAGGTCACGGTCCCCCCTGCGTACATATGCGCGTATACCGTATCCTCGTCCTCGCCGTAGGCATATCTGCCGAATGACATGATCAGCCTTGCCGCATTGGGCGGACAGCAGGCGCAGGCATACCATCCGGGACGGGTGGTGACGGTATGGCGGTGAGTGGAGACCTTGCCCGAGATCCCCGGATCGCATTCCAGGGGGTTCACGTAGAAGAAGCGCTTCCCGTCGAGCTGCATCCCCGCCAGTACCGTATTGTAGAATGCCCGCTCCATCACGTCGGAGTATCTCCTGTCGGTATCGTGGGCGAGCATCCTCGACGCGAAGAACATGAGCCCTATGGACGCGCAGGTCTCACAGTAGGCCGTATCGGGGGGCAGGTCGTAGTCAGCGGTGAAGGCCTCGCCGTTGCAGGAGGAGCCTATGCCGCCCGTGATGTACATACGCTTCTTGGTGATGCTGTCCCACAGCCGCTCACAGGCTGGAGCGAGGGTGGCATCCTTATCTATCAGGTCTGCCATGCCGGTATAGAGATATACAGCCCTGACCGCATGGCCCGTGGCGTCGGTCTGCTCGCGGACAGGAGCGCCGCTCTGCTGATAATCGGCATCCTTCCCGTCGCTGCCCCATACCGACCAGTCGCGCCGCCGGCACTCCTTGGCGAACCATTCGGGATCTGTGCCGCGCCTGTCTATGAAGGTCTTGGCGAGGATAAGCGCGTGCTCGTTGCCTGTATACCTGTACAGCCTCATGAGAGCCAGCTCTATCTCGGGATGCCCGGGGATCCCCTCGCGGCCTTCCTCCACGAACAGACGGTAGATATGCTCCATGTTCCGCGTCATCACGTCAAGGAGCTTAGTCTTGCCCGTTGCCTCGGCATACGCCACCGCAGCCTCGGTCATATGTCCCGCGCAGTACAGCTCGTGTCCCTCGAGAAGGTCCGTCCAGCGCCTGTCCCTGTCCTTGATGGTGAAGTACGTGTCCAGATAGCCGTCGGCGTCCTGCGCGTCGGCTATGATGTCTATGAGCTCATCGACCTGTTTTTCCAGCTCCTTGTCGGGGAAGCAGGCCAGCGAGTACGCAGCGGCCTCTATCCATTTTGCAGCATCGCTGTCCTGGAACACCATGCCGTAGAAGCCGTCTCCTATGTCCTCTCCTCTGAGCGCCTTGGCCGCATTGATGAAGTTGGCGATCACATGGCTCTTCTCGGTATCCTCCGCCTCGTCGCGGAGCACTGTGTACTGATAGGGTATGACGGTATCCCTCACCAGTCTCTGATAGCGGCCTATGAAGCCCTCTGAGCGATAGGCCCTGATGTCAGCGTATCTCATATCCGATCTCCCTTTCATATCATGACGGGACCGTGGTCCCGCTTATCTGCAGATCCTTGATCCGGCAGATCTTTGATATGTATTATAATAGCATCTCGTCCCGATAGCAATAGTATATACTGTAATAGATATGGAGGATAATGATATGCCCCCTAGGATCATCACACCGCTCACACTGCCCCTGTGCTGTGCTGCGGATGAGCTGACGGCTCCCGAGAGCTTCCTGCATGCCGACCGCATCCTCCCATACTATGTATGCGACTACGTGGAGGAGGGGGCGATATACGTCACGGAGGACGGCACGGACTACACCGTCACCGCAGGGCAGATGCTGTTTCTGGATGCGGGCGTGCATCACTGGGGAAAGCGCAGGATAGAACGCGGCACCCACTGGCGGTATGCCCATTTCTATCTGATCGACGCCCCGTCCCCCGGGGACATGGGCGGTGAGGAGATAGCGCTCCCAAAGCTGATCGTCCCCGATGATGACACCGTGGACATGATGCGCAGGCTCTCCGCCGACTTTCCCGTGTACGGCGCATCCCAACGGTGCAGCGGTGAGCTGATGATGCTCCTCTCCACCCTCGCGAAGACCGCCGAGAAGAGCCTGTCCGACCGCATCGCGGAGTACCTGTCATCGCAACGTGATTCTCCCTTCTCCGCCGCCGACCTGGAACGGCGGTTCTATCTCAGCTACCGTCACCTTGCCCATGTGTTCAAGGCAGATAGGGGCATAACGATGCAGCAGTACCACGATGAGCAGAAATTTGCCCATGCAGCGGCACTGCTGCGCTCTACGCTCCTCCCCGTGGGGGAGATCGCGGCTATATGCGGCTTCGCCGACCCTCTCTACTTCTCCCGCCGCTTCCACGCTCATATAGGCATGGCTCCCCTCGCCTACCGCCGCAGCGTCAAGGGGATGATGTGATATACAGAATTGAGCGTTGAGAGTCAAGAGTTGAGATAACGGGAACGCCCGAACATCCCGCCCTCTGTAGGGACATGGTCTCCTGCGGAGCCCTCGTGTCCGCCCATTGGACCAAAGGGCGCACACGCAGCTACCCGCAAGGGGAGAATGTGCCCCTACCATCCGCTCACAGCATAATGTGTAAATCCTATCCACCGCCCGTCAAAGTCGGGGACGGCGCGGCGATATGTGCTGTCGGCGATCACCGTATCGTACCGTGAGATCACCTCGCGAAGCTCGTCCTCGCTGTGTATATGCCTGTCGCCCTCACGCATATAGTCGGGGAGCATCATGAAGAAGGATGCCGTGTCCCCGCCTGTATGCTCACGCAGGGCGTTGGCTGCGAACTGCTGATGTATTATCAGCGTTTTCCCGACGGTGTCCTCACGGGTCACATCCGGCAGCGGGAAGGGGTATCCTACCTCGTAGGGGATGCCGAAGCGCTCCTCCATATACCTTGCGGCAGCCACGCCGCAGGGGGCACATACTATCATGCGCTCACACCGGGCCGCGTGACGTATCTCATCAAAGCCGCTGCCCATGCCGAAGGCGATATGCCCCTCGGGGAGCTGCACGTCCATGCCCACATCAAGAGGCGTGCATCCTACGACGCCTACTTTTCCCGGCGCACGCGGCATCTCCCGGGCGTGGGCGAAGAGCTTCAGATACGCCTCCTCGGCGCCCTTGTCGTAGTACCGCGTGCCCGTGGTGCCGATGCTGATACACACGGCTCCCGTGAGCTCTGACAGCCTGCGGACCATATACCCGCTGTCCTGTGCGATGACAGACGGCACAGGCGTCCCCACCAGTGCGATAAGTTCGCCGCCGATCATGTCATAGGCGCGGAGGATCTTGTCACATAGCCCGTCCTCGTCCCCCATGACCGCATCCATATCGCGCATCCCCGCAGAGAACACCGCAGACCTCACGCTCCCCATGCGGGGCTCATCGAAGCCGCTCACGTTGCCTGTGCAGCCTCCCGCGTCGCATATGACCGTGATGCCGCCCATCTCATACAGCACCGACGCCGCTCCCGATATGTCCGACGCGAAGGGCGAAAGATATCTAAGCAATGGTAGCACCACCTTTCATAACCGGAAGCCGAAAATGGGATCATTTCATTTGTGGGGAGGGCCGACACGAGGGCTCCGCAGGAGACCATGTCCCTATAGGATAGTTGTTCCCTGGCCCCTAACTTTTGCTATTTTATCCACGACCCTTAAGATCCCGTCATAGCCGAAGGGCTCATGATCGTCTCCCGGGCGTACACAGGGCACCTCGGGATGATACCATCCCGCATCACGGCCTACAGCCACGTCCACATCGCCGCGGGATGCATATCTATGCATGGCAGGGGATGTGGTGATGTATATCCTCGTATCGGGCGACAGCGCAGCGATACGCCTGATATACGGCATATCCGCCCCTATCCCCGATGCGTATATCTCCGTGACGGCCATGCCCGCCGTTATCAGAGACAGCGCCATGTCAAAGCTGCTGCCGCTCACGGCTCCCACCGCGAAACGCATACCGCTACATATACTGCGTATCTCCTCCACAGCAGCGGCTGCCCTGTCGTACCACAGGGCGTCGTCCAGATCTGCTCCGATGGCGTCGCCAAGGAGAGCATACTGCCTGTGTACGCGCTCCGTGTCGTATGTCCTCACCAGCTCCACATAGGGTATCCCCAGCCGCTCGTACATATCCGCAGCGGCTGCTCTTGCCTCTGCATCTATGAGGATATGGAAATTTGACGCGGACATGGCGTCATACTCATCCATGGTACGGCACCGCGCCAGCTCATGGATGCGGCGTATCCCCGCGCCGTGCAGGATAGGGTATATCTCCGACGTGTCGTACAGCGGCAGGAACGCTCCTATGATACCGCACTCATCGCGGCGTCTGGTACTTCGTCCCAGCAGCGAGTACGCCGTGACACGGGCCTGCGCCACGGGAGGCAGTCTGCCGTCCCGCGCGAGGGCGTTCATATACAGCGGCACGCATCTCACGCCGCAGAGCTCTTCAGACTGTCGGCATATCCTGTCCATATCCGTCCCCAGCAGCGCATCCGTGCATGTGCTGCATATCAGCACCGCCGACGGTCTCACGGGGGACACGTCGCATATCTCGGCGCAGGCCTCGGATATGCGCTCCAGATAGCGGCCCGTGATCATATCCGTCTCATCTATGGTAAGATAGTATGTCCTGCCGCGGTAGAGCTCACCGCAGAGCACCGTGGTATTGCGGCCGCAGCAGCGGGGCGACACCAGCAGCATCACCGCGTCGGGTATGGTGAGCCCCGCACGCTTCACGCCGAAGCCTCTGGCTCCCGGGGAGTTGATATCCACCGTGGCGGGGGATGAT
>JAFYEQ010000143.1 GCA_017544185.1 Oscillospiraceae bacterium | reverse complement strand
ATCGCCACCAACTTCTTCGAGTGCTTCGAGTACCTGCTGGGCTATGCTACGAATACACTTTCCTTCGTGCGTGTGGGCGGCTTCGTGCTCTCCCATGCGGGCATGATGAGCGTGGTACTGGCACTGTCTGAGATGGCAGGCAGCGGCTCTGTCATAGTCATGGTGCTGGGAAATATATTCGTTATGGGACTTGAAGGACTGCTGTCCGGAATACAGGTACTGAGGCTCGAGTTCTACGAGATGTTCTCACGATACTATGTAGGCGGCGGCAAGCCGTTCACGCCCGTACACGTAGGTATGGACGATACGATATGATGACAAGGTGCCAAAGGCACCTGATGATACGGAGGTAAATCATGTATATTTTTCTTTTCCCGCTGGCGGTCGTTATACTGCTCTCTCTCCCTGTGATCGCCCGCATCAAGAAGTTCACCGACGGCAAGAAGTGCCGCAATGCGCTGATACTCAATCTTTGCTCCTTCTTCGGAGTCATGCTCCTTGCAGTGCTGCTCCCTCTGGGAGATATCGTATCTGCTGAGTCTGAGGCAGTCGCAGCAGCAGGCGCAGCTGCCAGCTCCACAGGTCTCGGCTATCTCGCTGCTGCTCTGGCAGTAGGTCTCGGTTCCATCGGATGCGGTATCGCCGTAGGTAATGCAGCTCCCGCAGCTATCGGTGCGGTAGCTGAGGAGCCCGGCTGCTTCGGTAAGGCCATGATCTTCGTGGCACTGGGCGAGGGCGTCGCTCTCTACGGCTTCCTTATCGCGTTCCTTATCATACAGGCACTTGCGTGATGAGATTCTATCTGATAAGCGATAATATAGATACTCTTACGGGTATGCGCCTTGCAGGCATAGAAGGCGTATGCGTACACGAGCGCGAGGAGGCCATCGAAGCACTGGACAGCGCCATGGAGATGGACGACGTGGCCGTGATACTCATGACCGAGAAGCTCATCGCCCTTGCCGAAGACAGGGTGAATATCTACAAGCAGACCCGTATGACACCGCTCATATCCGAGATACCCGACCGCCACGCGGGCTCCGATGTCACCGCATCGATCTCCCGCTACGTGCGCGAGGCTATCGGGATAGAATTGTAGGTGAACTATGAACGAAAACGAAAAGTTCGAACGCTTTTTAGGCGTGATAAGGCAGCGTTCGGAGGATAAGGCCAAGCAGCTCCTGAGCGAGGCCAAGGCAGAGAGCGAGAGCATACTCGCAGGGGCTGCTAAGGCTGCCGAGGATGCCGCCAAGCGCCGTATGAGAGATGCCGACCGCATAGATGCGGGAAGAGACATACACAATATGGCTCAGATGGAGAACGACGTCAGACGCGCCGAGCATATGACCCGCGAACGTCTCACCGACGAGATGTTCGAGGATATCGCCCGCAGACTGGAGGCCTATGCCTCCACCGAGGGATACAGAGACAGGCTCCTGTCGGCGATAGCCAAAGAGGATATGACAGGTGCGGAGCTGCATCTGTCTCCCCGTGACGCTGCTCTGGTAGAGGGCGCAGTGGCCGATGAGGAGATACGTCTGGGCGGCTATGCCATCGTGTACCGTGACAAGGGGATATGTATCGACGATACCTTCGATCTGGCGCTGGCATCCGAAAGAGAGAGCTTTTCTTCACGCAACATCGGTGAGGAGGTCAGAGCTTGAATACGGTATACTCGATAAACGGCCCTGTCATAAAGGTACGCAGCGATCCCACGCAGGACAGCGGTCAAAGCACTGAGCTGTCCATGCTGGAGATGGTGTACGTGGGCAATAAGGAGCTCATCGGCGAGGTCATCGGCGTGAACTCCAAGGAGACCACTATACAGGTATACGAGGTGACTACGGGGATGCAGCCCGGTGAGCCCGTCAGAGGCACAGGGGCACCCGTATCCGCCACACTGGGCCCGGGCATCATATCCAATATATTCGACGGCATCGAGCGTCCTCTCAGGGATATAGCCCAAATAGACGGCGCGTATATCTCCGAAGGTACTCAGGTAGAGGATCTGGATACCAAGCGCAAGTGGAAGGTCACCGTCAAGGCACGGCTCGGCGATGAGGTCACGGGAGGCATGATATACGCCACCTGTCCCGAGACCAGCGTCATAGAGCACCGCTGCCTGGTACCGCCCGGTATCAGCGGAAAGGTCACCTATGCCGCAGCTGACGGCAGCTACACGGTGAACGACCATATACTCACCGTCACCGACAGCAGGGGCACCGATCATGAGCTCACGCTCTGCCAGAAATGGCCGATCAAGACACCCCGTCCCTTCTCAAGGAGACTTCCCATAGACAGGCCCCTCGTCACAGGTCAGCGTGTCATAGACACCGTGTTCCCCGTGGCAAAGGGCGGCACGGCTGCCATACCCGGCGGCTTCGGCACGGGCAAGACCATGACCCAGCATCAGCTGGCCAAGTGGTGCGATGCGGACATAATAGTATATATCGGCTGCGGAGAGCGCGGCAACGAGATGACACAGGTACTGGAGGAGTTCTCCGGGCTCATCGACCCCAAGACCGACCGTCCCCTGACCGACCGCACCGTGCTCATAGCCAATACCTCTAATATGCCCGTGGCAGCCCGTGAAGCATCTATATACACGGGTATGACCATCGCGGAGTACTACCGCGATATGGGCTATCACATCGCCATCATGGCAGACTCCACCTCCCGTTGGGCAGAGGCTCTGCGTGAGATCAGCGGCCGTCTTGAGGAGATGCCCGCCGAGGAGGGCTTCCCCGCATACCTCCCGTCAAGACTGGCAGCGTTCTATGAACGCGCAGGCTACGTGGAGAACCTGTGCGGCACGGAGGGATCTGTTACCGTCATAGGTGCGGTATCTCCCCAGGGCTCCGACTTCTCCGAGCCCGTCACACAGAACACCAAGCGCTTCGTACGCTGCTTCTGGGCGCTGGACAAGTCTCTGGCATATGAGAGGCACTATCCCGCCATAAACTGGAACGACAGCTATTCCGAGTATACCGACGACCTGTCGGGGTACTTCTACGCCAATGTGGACAAGGACTTCATGTCCTGCCGTCAGCGCATCGCAGCTATGCTGTCCGAGGAGAACAAGCTGATGGAGATCGTAAAGCTCATAGGCTCCGATGTCCTCCCCGACGACCAGAAGCTGATCATAGAGACCGCGAGAGTGATACGCGTCGGGTTCCTGCAGCAGAACGCATACCACAAGGACGACACCTATGTGCCGCTGGACAAGCAGTTCCGCATGATGAGCACGATACTCAAGCTCTATGACGAGTCCGCCCGCGCCATATCCGAAGGCACTGTGTTCTCGGATATACTGGCTACAGGGATATTCGACACCGTCATAAAGATGAAATACGATATACCCAATGACAGGCCCGAGATGTTCCATGAGCTCCAGGCGAAGATAGAACAGACTGTCAGAGGCGAATAGGAGGGGCTATGGCTGTACAATATCTTGGACTCAAGGAGATAAGCGGCTCCCTCATAGCCCTTGACCATGTGTCGGGCGTTGCCTACGACGAGGTGGCGCGTATCAAGCTGTCCGACGGCACTGTACGCACGGGCAGAGTTGTAGAGATCGAGGGCGAACGCGCTGTACTTCAGGTGTTCGAGGGCACCAACTCCCTGTCCCTTGAGAATACCCGCACTACCTTCACAGGCAGACCTATGGAGATGCCCCTGTCCGAGGATATACTCGGACGAGTGTTCTCGGGCGCAGGAAAGCCTATCGACGGGCTGGGCGAGATATGCGCCGAGAAGTATGCCGATATAAACGGCAGACCTCTCAACCCCGTATCCCGCTCCTATCCCCGCAACTACATAAATACCGGCATATCCTCCATCGACGCGCTGATGACCCTGATCAGAGGTCAGAAGCTGCCTATATTCTCGGGATCCGGTCTTTCACACAACAAGCTGGCTGTACAGATCGTGCGTCAGGCTAAGATCGCAGACGAGACAGGCAGCGACTTCGCGGTGGTATTCGCCGCTATGGGCGCCAAGAACGACGTGGCTGATTACTTCCGCCGCTCCTTCGAGGAGAGCGGAGTGCTCTCCAAGGTGGTGATGTTCCTCAACCTGTCCGACGACCCGATCATAGAGAGGATACTTACCCCCAGATGTGCGCTCACCGCTGCGGAATATCTGGCATTCGAGAAGAATATGCATATACTGGTGGTCCTTACGGATATGACCAGCTACGGCGAAGCTCTGCGTGAGTTCTCCTCCTCCAAGGGCGAGATACCCGCACGTAAGGGCTACCCCGGTTATCTGTACTCAGACCTGGCATCGCTGTACGAGCGTGCAGGGCTCACCGAGGGCTCCGAGGGCAGCGTCACACAGATACCTATACTGACTATGCCCAATGACGATATAACCCATCCCATGCCCGACCTTACCGGGTATATCACCGAGGGCCAGATCGTACTCGACCGCTCGCTGGAGCAGAAGGGCATATACCCTCCTGTATCCGTGCTCCCGTCCCTGTCCAGACTTATGAAGGACGGTATCGGCGAGGGATACACCAGAGCCGACCATTCCGACTGTGCCAACCAGCTCTTTGCGGCCTATGCAAAGGTGCAGGACGCACGCTCTCTGGCATCGGTCATAGGCGAGGACGAGCTGTCCCCTCTGGATAAGGCGTATATGCGTTTCGGCGAGCTGTTCGAGAAGTACTTCTTGGATCAGGGCTTCGACGAGGACAGGACCATAGAGCAGACGCTGGATCTGGGCTGGACCATACTCTCCGCGCTCCCCCGCTCCGCCCTTGACCGCGTCAACGACCGTCTCCTTGATGAGAAGTACGATCCCGAGGCCCTGCGCCGACTGGAAGAGACCGGGGTGATCGATCTTGGCTGATCAGGTATTCCCCACCAAGGGCAACCTGCTTCGCATCAAGCGTTCCCTTGCCCTTGCCCGCACAGGGTATGAGCTCCTCGACCGCAAGCGCAATGTGCTCATACGTGAGCTGATGACCATGGTGGACGAGGCAAAGCAGCTCCGTTCGTCTATATCCGAGACCTACAAGGACGCCTATCTTGCTCTGCAGCGTGCCAATATCACCCAGGGCATCATAAGCCGTATAGCAGAGGGCATCCCCCTCGACAGGTCCGTCACCGTCACGGCCCGCTCCGTCATGGGCTGCGAGCTCCCCCATGTGGAGACCGCTCCCGCGGAAGATACAGGCGTGCCCTACGGCTTCGGCAATACCGACGAGAACGTGGATATCGCATATCTTGCCTTCAACCGCGTGAAGCAGCAGACGGTGCGTCTTGCCGAGATAGACACGGGAGTTTTCCGTCTCGCTCCGGCGATCAAGAAGACCCAGACCCGTGCAAACGCTCTGAAGAACATCGTGATACCCCGCTACGAGAAGTCATACCGCTTCATCTCCGACAGCCTTGAGGAGAAGGAGCGCGAGGAGTTCTCACGTCAGAAGGTCATCAAGCGCCAGAAGGAAAAGCGCTACAAGGCACAGGCGAAATAAAGGGACAAGAGATGCGACTGCTTACGCAGCCCCGCACCTATCCATGTTCCGGAGCAAGTATAAGTATAACGCAGTGACCGACGAACGTCGGTCACTGTTTTGTCATTATGGTCATACTCCATGCCTGTATCCCAGCATATTTGTCATATCCTACAAATATCCCGTTACCCCTTGACAAACACTATCTTACGGTGTATACTGTATATATCGGATATACACAGATACCACAGTATAAACGGAGAGCATATGGACATCATCATAAGCAATTCAGGCGAAAGAGCCATATACGAACAGATCTACGACCGTATCAAGGAGCTGATCCTCACAGGGGAGCTGCCGCCGGATGAGCCGCTGCCCTCGATACGAGACCTGGCCAAGGATCTTCGGATCAGCGTGATCACCACCAAACGGGCATATAACGAGCTGGAGCGTGACGGATTCATCGCCACTATACCCGGCAAAGGCAGCTTCGCCAAGCGGCAGGACAACGCACTGGTGCGGGAGCAGTATCTGCGCACCATAGAGGAGCATCTTTCGGAGTCGTTCAGACTGGCACGTCTGGGCAAGATCTCCGATGAGGAGATGGACGAGCTCTACGCTCTGGCAAAGGAGGATACGGTATGAACGCCATAGAGATACAGGGGCTCTGCAAGAGCTACGGCGACTTCTCCATAAAGAACGTGGATCTGGTGCTCCCGCAGGGCTGCATCATGGGTCTGGTAGGTGAGAACGGCGCAGGCAAGACTACCACTATAAACCTGATCATGAACGCGCTCCACGCCGACAAGGGGACTATACGGGTGCTGGGTACCGATAATACCTCCCCCGAGTTCACCGTGACCAAGCAGGACATATCCGTCGTAGCCGACAGCGTCATGTTCCCCGATGTATTCGATGCGGCACAGGTATCCAAGCTCCTGTCCCGTGTATATATAGGCTGGGACAGCACCGTGTTCGACGCCTATCTGGAACGGTTCGAGCTGAGCCGCACCAAAAAGATACGCGACTATTCCAAGGGCATGGGCATGAAGCTCTCACTTGCCGCCGCACTTTCTCATAATGCAAAGCTCTTGATACTGGACGAAGCCACAGGCGGCCTGGATCCCTTCATACGCGACCGAATACTGGATGTGCTCATAGAGTATACCAGATCCGAGGAGCGGTCTGTGCTCATGTCATCCCATATCGTCAGCGACTTAGAGCATATCTGCGACTATGTGGCTTTCATGCGGCACGGTGAGATCGTCCTTTGCGATACAAAGGACAATATACTGGAGGAATACGCCGTCATCAAAACGTCGCCCGATATGGTGCTGCCTATCTCCTCTGTGATGGCAGTCCGCCGCGGACGATATGATACACAGGTACTGATGAAGCGCTCCGCGGTGCCGCAAAACATCACCCCCGAGCGCTCCACTCTCGAAGACATAATAGTATTCATGTCCCGCATAAGTTCCGGCGGGGTACCCGAATATATGACGCAGAGCGGCACAGCTTCCCTCTGGTAATGACCTGTAAACTGGAAATGAAAGGATAACTATGAGCATCACGAACAAGATCCGGCAGATCACATCATCCAGCAGCCTGACAGGACTGCTGTACAAGGATATGCTGTACTTCACCTCAAAACCGTTCATACTGCTGTACATCGCGGCGGTCATCCTGTCTCTGATACCTATGATGCGCACGACAGCCTATGACGTGATCATAGCGGCCGTGGTACTGTCCTTCGGCGCAGACAGCACATCCCGCTGGACACGGACCGCATCCTATCTCCCCTTCTCCCCTGCCGACGTGGTAAGGGCGAAGTATATATCTACCTACGGGCTCCTCGGTGCGCTCTCCATAGTGGCCCAGATCATGCAGTTGATACTTCTATTCGTCACAGGGGACCCGGAATTCGGAGCAGATATGCTCACCGCAGTCAATGCCATATGCTATGCCGTGGGCATCACCGCACTGGTGATACCGGTAATGCTGTTCTTCATCAAGCGCAGCACCATGTACAATATCGTGTTCGTGCTGGTCCTTATCTTAGCTATATCCGGAAATATGACCCTGTCTGTACTGAATGACGAATTTGCCTGCTACCCGGAGCTGACGCTCATAGCTCTCGTGATAGCTGCTATAGCCGTAGTGGTGTCCTACAAGGTATCGAAGTACATCTACTCTCACTCGGACAAGATATGATAGTCTTGGTAAGTAAAAGAGCGTGCGGAAGATCCGCACGCTCTTTTACTATCCTGCTGATCATGGATCCTACAGTTAGGGAACCACTGGATAGACCATGCCCATCTCGTAGGGCGGGGCTTGCCCCGCCACCCTATCCGGCATTTCCTGAGAGATCCATCGTATAATGATAAAAAAAATACAATTGCCCCACTATCCAATGAAACCAACACCTTTTTACGGGTGAAGCGGAAGCGTTCCATTTACTCGGGGCAATTGCAGTGCAGCGTGGGAGCGACCGAAACATCGGCTCAAGCATAACTCCCTTTTGTTGATATCATTATACCCCATAAATGGCTATATGTCAAGGTTTTTTGGGCATTTTCACTGAAATATCCGCAAATTTGTTGTTTAGAACACTAAATAACACCAAATCCGACTTTGAATTTGCACTTTAAACAAAACATATGTTCTATTATGGGGTAAATCACTACTTTCTGCAATGCATCATCGGGCCAAATATCTAATTTTTATAGTAATAATAATTATAGTGCATTTATTATATGCTGTTTATTGCATTTATTAGATATTTACTATAATTATTAAATATCGATTTTTGAAAAACTACGATAATTTCACCTTAAAACACGAGATGTTATGATTATTAGTCATCAGAAATTACATTTATTTCACCATAATTTTTGGTGTTTTTCGCGGATCTGGCAGATGTTTCTACGGTATTGTCAAAAAAGCTAAAAAACTCACCTGCCCGAAGTCGTACAGGTGAGGATGTTGGTGTGATATTTCCTATTACAGGGGCT